>CAVKLC010000010.1:0-52918 GCA_963657005.1 bacterium
TCTACCATAGGAGGTCCCTTTTTTCTATTGTCCATTTTTTACGGACTTGTTCAAAAAATAAAGGGCTAACAATGTTAGCCCCTACGATTTAAAGTTTTTAATTAAAATTCTTCAATTATCTTTTCAGTAACTCTTTTAGCGGCGTTACCGTCGTCAAGATAATTAAACTTAGCGTTGAACTTTTCATACTTTTCGTCATACGAACGGTCGTTTGGCGCTTTTTTAATTGCTTTTATAAGTTCATCCTCCGTTTTAACTATAGGACCCGGAAGTTCATCAAGGTCAATATAAAAACCGCGAATTTCATTTCCGTACGCTTCAAGGTCGTACATATAAAATATCTCCGGTCGCTTCAAATTTGCATAGTCAAAAAATACGGAAGAATAGTCCGTCACGAGCAAATCGGATATTACATAAAGATGGTTAATATCATTCACACCCGAAACATTGTAAACAAAGCCTTTGTACTTATCAAAGTCAAACGAGTTTGCAACAAGGTAGTGCGCCCTGAAAAGAATAATATATTCGTCGCCGAGTTCCTGCCTCAACTTGTCAAAATCGACCTCTGTTTTATATGTGTAGCCGATACCCGCCTGATGCTGATTGTCACGCCAAGTAGGGGCATAAAGAATATATTTTTTATCAAGAGGAAGATTTAATTCGTTAATAAGGTTTTTAACATCTTCTTTTGTATGATTAGTTAAAAAATCGTTTCTCGGGTAACCGAGTTCAACAATCGTGTCTGTTTTATCGACTTCTTCAAGATTCCAAGCGGAAATAAACTTTTCAGCCGCAAAGTGCGACGGAGCAAGAATATACTTAAACTTCTCCGCATCAACCTTATACTTGTCACGAATTTCGCTCTTTGAATTCATCGCATTATCGGAAATGTTGATATCGTAGCCAAGCCTTTTTAGCGGTGTTCCGTGCCAAAGCTGAATATAAACCTGGTCATCCTTTGGATAAATATGGTCGCTCACACGGTAGTTATAAACCCAATACTTTGCCGTTGCGCACGCAAGTTCATAATCTTTCGTATTAACCGTGACAGCAACTGTGTTAGGGTTGTCAAGAACGAAAGTGAACTGCTTAGGATTACGAAAAGCCCAAATAAAAGTGTAATCTTCAAACCTTTCGTCGCTTAACATATACTCATATATCGCCTTTGGACTGTCGCCGTAGCTCCTGCCGTCAAAGGTTGAAAACAAAATCACCTTCGGGTCGGTAGCAGTTCTGTTTTTTATCTCATCATAAGACTTTTTTCTGCTTTCAAGGAGAATTTTTCGTGACTCTTTACGAAAACCGTCCTGCTTTTTTGCAACTTTGATGGCAAACTTTTTTACAGTTTCAAAAATTTCTTGCTTATAGTTGCGCTTTTGCGGTGCATAAAGCGTTTCAATATTGTTTTTATCAAGCCACATACTCATTCCTCCTCTCAAATACAATTTGTATTTCTCTCCTATTGTCAGCATAGCTGACACTTCCCTCATCAGAAGAAAGCAAAAATAGGCTCTAACTTACACACTTATATTAATACTTATTATATAAGATAATCGTCACTTCGTCAACAAAGTACGAGCTATTTTTACTTTATTTTTACTATAAAAACGACAAAAAATTGACAATGTTACAAATTAATATGTTTTTATAAGTTCAAAATCCTGACTTTTAAGAACTCTGAGCAAATCATCATTATTTTTTATCGCTTCTTTTGTAATTATTCCACCCCTTGCAGTATGCGCCAAAGTGTGAAAATCAGAACCGGAACAAACAAGCTTGCTGCTCTTTTTTGCCCAAGCCTCCGCCTTGCCGTTTTGCTTTTCATTCGTTTTGCCGTTATAAATTTCAATGCCGTCAATATAATTTTCGTTGCATCTTCTTATGCACGGTCTAAACGGATGCGCCTGAAAAACAAGGTATCCCCTATTGTGGCAAAGCTCATAAATCTTCTTTTCCCACGGGGTCATAAGGTTACCGGCAGAGTACAAAAAACTTTCGTCAACGCCGTAAATCAAATAGTCGTTTGCCGTACCGTAGTGGCGAAGTTCCATACCCAAAAGCACAGTAAAACCGTCATATTTTTCCGCCGCCTTTTTCATTCTTCTGTAACCTGAAAGGTAAAAATCAATCTGCCTTTGCGGGTTCCAGTTCGGCTCAAAGGTCATAGGACTGTAGTGGTCGGTAACAACTATTCCGTCATATCCTTTTTCAATATAAAGTTTAACAATTTTTTCCGGCTCCACCCTGCCACAGCGTGAAACACAACCCGTGTGGCAGTGAAGCTCGTATTTATATAATTTATTTTCCATAGCTTTTAGGATACCATAAACGAGCGCTTATATCAATCTTTTTTAGCTAAAATTATACAAAAGTATAAAATAAAAAAATATATTGACTTGGGCTTTCATCTATTATAATATGAACTTGAAAAATAAGTTTTCGGAGGAATATATGAAACACACAAAACTTGCTAAAACGCCGCCTATGGGTTGGAACAGTTGGGACTGTTTCGGCGCGGCTGTAAATGAAGAACAGCTTAGGCAAAATGCAGAATATATGGCAAAATATCTAAAGCCTTACGGCTGGGAATATGTTGTTTGCGACATTCAGTGGTATGAGCCAAACGCAAAAGACAATGATTACAACAATTTTACCGAGCTTAATATGGACGAATACGGCAGACTTATGCCCGCAGTCAACCGTTTTCCGAGCGCTAAGGACGGAAACGGTTTTAAAGCTATTGCAGATTATATTCATTCTCTCGACTTAAAATTCGGTATTCACATTATGCGCGGAATTCCCCGCCAGGCTGTGCACAAAAACACGCCTATAAAGGGCAGTAAATTCACTGCAAGAGAGGTTGCACACCACTTCAGCGTTTGCTCATGGAACACCGATATGTACGGTATGAAAAACTGCGACGGCGCACAAGATTATTATAACAGTATTTTTGAACTTTATGCCGATTGGGGCGTTGATTTTATTAAATGCGACGACGTTGCGGTTACGGAATTTCGTCAGTGGGACACTCCTTACAGCGCTTATTACGAAGTTGAAATGCTTAGAAAAGCGATTGACACTTGCGGCAAAGATATGGTGCTTTCACTCTCACCCGGTCCTGCTCATATTGAAAATGCAAAACATCTTGCAAAAAATGCGAATATGTGGCGAATGACAGGCGATTTTTGGGATGTTTGGGGCAAACTTTACGATATGTTTGACAAGTGTTACACCTGGCAAAACGAAGTCAAAGAGGGCAACTGGCCCGACTGCGATATGCTCCCACTCGGTAAACTTTGCAAGCACTGCAGTTACCACGGACCTCAAAACAGGTGCACTCAGTTTACAAAACCCGAGCAAATCACTATGATGAGCCTTTGGGGAATTTTTAAAAGTCCGCTTTTCTTTGGCGGCAATATGCCTGAAAATGACGAATGGACTTTGTCGCTTTTGACCAACGAAGATTACCTTGATATGCACAATGATTCTTTTGGTGCTCACCAACTTTTGAGGGAAGAAAAAAACGGCAAAGGCACAATAATCTGGGTTTCAAACGGCAAAAGGTGCAAGTACGCCGCATTGTTTAACACGAGGGATAAAAAGGCAAAAATCAAGCTTGATTTTACAAGCATTTTAATGCCTGATGAAAAATACAGCGTTTACGACATTTGGCAAAAAGCCAACCTCGGCACTTTCAAAAACACTTTTGCCGCAGAGGTTGAGTCTCACGGTGCAGTGCTTGTTAAGATTTATTAAAACAAATTATAATTTATTTAATAAAAAATCAGTTAATTTTTACTGTTTTCAAACTTATACAAAATCACTCAAAACACTTCAAAAAGGCATCATAAAAGTATTTACAATCAAGTTACGAATAATTACATAATAGTAACAATCGCAATATATATTAATTATCAGATAATTATGTACACTATATAGTGGTGTTACCCACTGTATAGTAAAACGCTATACAGGTAGGTAACACCACTTCAATAATTTGAAAAATTATAAACAATGTTGTAAAATATATATTGACTATTGGGAATTGAAAAGGTATTTTGAGGTAGGAAACATTCCTAAACTGAGAGGCAGGTTGCTTTTGCAATCTGCCTTTTATCTTTTTTAATATTTTCTTGAAATGAATACAGATAATATTGTATAATAATCATTGGTGATTAAATGAAACAATTTTTAGAAGTGGGTAAACTTAATAATACTCACGGCATTAAAGGCGAACTTAAAATGCAGCTTTGGTGCGACGATATTAATTATTTAAAACAATTTAAAACATTATATTTTGACGATAAAGGCAAAAAAAGTGTTGAAGTTTTGTCCGTTCGTCCTCAAAAAAATCTTGCAATAATCAAGCTTAAAGGCATCGACACTATTGAGCAGGCTGAAATGATTAAGGGTAAATTGCTTTATTGCGACAGAAACGATGCAAAAATTGACGAAAATGCCAACTATATTGCCGACCTTATCGGATGCTATGTTGTTGATATAGACACCGAGGAGGAATATGGCAAGGTTGTGGATGTACTCAATTACGGTTCTTGCGACATTTATGATACCGAATCTTGGGGCAAGCACACTCTTATCCCTGCAACACCCGATATTGTTAAGGAAATCAATACCGAATATCAAGTTATAAAAATTAAAGCAATGAAAGGTCTTTTTGATGAGAATTGATATAATGACACTTTTCCCGCAAATGTGCAATGCCGTGCTGAGTGAATCAATAATCGGCAGAGCAAGGCAAGCGGACAAAGTTGAAATCAACTGCGTTGACATAAGAGATTATACTCTTGATAAGCACAGGAGAGTTGACGATAAGCCGTACGGCGGCGGAATGGGTATGATTATGGCGCCTCAGCCGATTTTTGACTGCTACAAAGCAATTTGCGAAGATATAGGCGCTAAGCCGCACTTGGTTTATCTTACTCCGCAGGGTAAAACATTAACTCAGCAGAGGGTTAAGGAGCTTTCAAAACTTGACAATATCGTAATGCTTTGCGGTCACTACGAGGGCATTGACGAAAGAGTTATAGAGGAACTTGAGCCGGAGGAAATTTCGGTCGGCGACTATGTGCTCACGGGAGGTGAACTCCCCGCTCTTATCCTTGCCGATTCGGTTTCAAGGATGCTGCCGGGTGTTCTCAGCGACGACGAATGTTTTGAAGAAGAAAGCCATTTCAACTTTCTTCTTGAATATCCGCAGTACACTCACCCATCAAGTTGGAACGGCAGAGAAGTGCCGGAAATTTTGCTTTCCGGTCACCACGCAAAGGTAGATGAATGGAGAAGGCAAAAATCGCTTGAGCGCACTTTTTATCGCAGACCCGATATGCTTAAAAAAGCCGAGCTTGATAAAAAAGACAAGGCTTTTTTGTCGAATTTGAAAAAAGATTAAAAAATTATGTGAAAAATGCACAAATACGGCTTGCTTATTTTATCGTAAATTAACAAGTCAAACGAAGTTGTATTTTAGTTGTTGACCGAATTCAATTTGGTGGTATAATATGTAATAAAGGAATAAAAACAGTTAATTAAAGACAATATATGTTCTGTTTAGAGAGGTTATAGTTATGTTTGTTAAAGATGTTAAGGTAGAAAATCAAGTTGGTCTTCACGCTCGTCCTGCAACTTTCTTTATCCAAAAAGCTAATGAATTCAAATCATCTATTTGGGTTGAAAAGGAAGAAAGAAGAGTTAACGCAAAGAGCCTTTTAGGCGTTCTTTCACTCGGTATTATGGGCGGTACTGATATTCGTATTATCGCTGACGGTTCAGACGAAGAAGCTGCTGTTGAAGGTCTTGTTTCTCTTGTTAAGTCAGGTTTTACCGAATAATTGATTTTTGCTTCAAAACAAAACGGCATTGCATTTGCAGTGCCGTTTTTTATTTTATGTGTAATTGTAAATTATAGTTTATATTTTTCTGACAGTAATCTCACCTGAACGCAGGGTTTGTTTTTCACCGTTGTCAAGTTGAACTTCAAGTCCGCCGTGTTCGTCGATAGCAAGAGCGGTTGCAAAATGCGTTTCGCCGTTTTGGATAAACTTGATTTTTTCGCCGATTACCATTGAATGGCTGCGGTAATAATCGATAAAGCTTGCATAATCGCCGCCGACGATATTCATAAGTTCATTAACAATTTCAGCAATAAATTTGCTGCGGTTGATATCAACATTAAGACAACCTGCGCCGTCAACCCCGTCAGGGAATTCTGTCGTACTTATATTAATTCCTATACCTATAATAACGCTTTCAACCGTTCCCGTTTCAAAATTTGTCGTAGCCTCGGTTAAAATTCCGCAAATCTTTTTGCCGTCAAGGTAAACATCGTTTACCCATTTGATTTTCGGTTTAAGGTCGGTCATTTTTTCAATCGCTTTGCACACGGCAACGGCAGCGGCAGTTGTGGCAGTAACGGCGTTTTGGAGCGAAGTATCGGGATGAATCACAAGGCTGAAATAAATGCCTGTTTTGTCAGGAGAATAGAAACTCTTGCCCTGTCTTCCCCTGCCTGCTGTTTGCTTGTTGGCGGTGATTAAAATTTCACCCTCGGTGCCGTTTGCGAGGAGTTTTTTGCAATATGTATTTGTTGAATCAATAGTGTCAAAATGAATAACACGCATTTTATGTTTCAAATGCGCTTCAATGTTTTGAGATGTTACAAGATTATTGTCGGGAAGAAGTCGATAACCGATTTTTGGTATACCCTCAATTTTATAACCCTCTTGTTCAAGCGTTCTTATTGCTTTCCAAACAGCGGCACGACTTATATCAAATTCGTGTGCAAGCCTTTCGCCACTTAAATACTCGTTAGAATTTAATAATTTTAGCAAAACTGCATCTTTAGTTGTCAATGTAAACATCCTTTCACATTTTGGTTTACAATAAATGTAGAATATAAAGGCGAACAGCGTCCGCCCCCTATGATTAAATTAAAATTATTTTCTGATGTAAAAAATTGCCAAGGTTTTAGGCCCGCAATGAGAGGAAATGGTGCAACCTGCGTCGGCAGTGATGATTTCATCAAACTTTGCCTTACCCGCAATAAGACCCATAGTATAACTGATTACTTCCCTTGAAACTCCGCCGCTGTCGGCAACAACAATTCGCGAAGTGTCGATTTTATTAATATTTTTAAGGCAATCTTCTGCATACTGCTTATAAACATTGTCAAGCTTGCCGCGATATTTTTTAACAACATCAAGGCTTCCGACCTTTGGGTCAACCCCGATACTCGGCTTAATACCCAGCAAATTTGCGCCGAACTTTGCAACACCTGAGCATCTGCCGCCCTTATGGAGATATTCAAGAGTGTCAAGCACAAAAGTGGTACTCACTTTAGGTACGATTGAATTTGTGCGGCTCGCAATTTTTTTAGCGTCAAAACCTTTCGCCCTAAAATCGCACGCTTTAAGCACAACAAGACCCATAGCGGTGCAAAGGCTCTTTGAATCAACAACAAAAACATCGTCAAAATCATTTGCCGCAAGGCATGCATTTTGATAGCTTGATGAAATTGCGGAGGAAAGGCTGATATGAACCACTGCTTTACCCTGACTTGTAATTTTTTCAAAAACATCAAAATACTGAGCCGGAGTAACAGCGGAAGTTTTAGGCAAAGTACGCGTTTCTTTTACAAAATCATAAATATCACTCGGAAAAATATCTACTCCGTCGGTATAAGTTTTGTCACCGAGCAAAATTGACAAAGGTGTTATAACTATATTATTTTTTTCTATTATACTTTTAGGTAAATCACAGGTGGAATCGGCTGTGATAATAACTTCTTTCATACATTGCACCTTAATTTTATATTGTGGGGAAAGTATAACATAAAATTATTTTCCGTTCAATAATTGACAAAATAAGTTTAGCCAAATTTAATAAATACTAAGCGCCGAATTTGACAACAATATTTTTAAGTTCATCCCTTGTATATTTTCTGTCAAAAGTAAGTTTTATAAGACTTACGCCGTCTTTTTCTTTTATTTCAGCCTTATAAACAATGTCGTATTCATCATCCGTACCCGAATTGATAACCACACTAAAGTCACCGTTTTTAAGCACTCTGTCTGAAAAAACAAAACCCGATTTGGCGAAAAACGACATACTCGACTGAGTAACTTTAACCTTATCAACACATTTTATTTGCGAATCGAAATCGGCAAAAGAAAGTGTTTGCTCGTTAACATAAGGGCTTACATCGACCGAAGCTTCAAGCCAATCGATATAATTATCATTAGTGTTAAAAGTATCTGACGAACTGTTATTAATTATGTATGTAAATTTTTCACTTGTACTTTTTCTCGGGTCGGCAGCAACATATTTTTTATTAGGAATAAATTCAATAGTTCCCGGTGTAATTGAAAGCTTGCCTTGACTGTTGACGCTTATACCGGTGTGAATATTGCCGACATACTGCGCCTTGCTCGGCTGCTCGTCATAATATGCAAGCACCATAATGTCAAGCTGCAAAGTGCCGTCCTCGCCAAGATAATAATAGCCGTTGCCCTTGCCCCACTTGATAAACTTTTGATAGCCGTTACTGTTTGAATTTTTAACAGCCAAAGCATAGTAAACATATTTATTGTCGGAAATACCTGTTTTGTCGTTATAACTCAAATCGACATCATTATCGTCCATAACAAACTGAACGAATTTATCACAACTTTTCAGCTGGTTCATTTGAGCATTGATAGCCTGTTCAAACGGCTTTTTCCAAGTTTTTTGGTCGGCATAAACAACCTTAAAATCTTGCTTGCCCTCGCTGTCCGTCACCGGCTTTACAAGAGAAACATAAAGATGCGTATTTGAAAAGTCGTCCTTATCTTGCGGCAAAAGCGCATTGTTAAGCTCACTTGAAGCCGAAGTGTACATCAAAAGAAGTTCATTTTCATTGTCGCCGTCATAATCGCCAAAATAAATATCAAGCGGCTTTTGTTTAAGTACCCAACCAAAACTGTCAAGTTCTTTTTGAACATCATTATAAACAATATATCCCTTGTCGCCGTCGGTGAAAAGCTCAAAACCGTTATCTTCATAAACTACATCTTTGCTGTCTTTGGTGGTTGTTTCACCGGCTTGAGTAGTGGAGATAGCGTGAGTTGTGAGCACAACCGTTTCATTATTCTTTTTTTCACGATAGTAGTAGGAATAGCCGAAAACCACTCCGAGTGCAATCAGAAGCACAATGCAAATTCTAAAAAAATATTTCATATTAATCAACCATAAAATAAGGGTTGTCGGGACGCCGACCCCCACAAAGTATTATTAAAAATCATTTTGGAAAATTATTTTCCATAAACATCTTCAAACTTAAACGGTATTTTTTCACCGTTAACAATATGGTAGCAATTTTCATTCGCAAGTGAGAAAATCGGTTTGTCGTGTTTGAGTGAATCGGAGTAAACATCGCATACTTTTATGCTGTCTTTATCATAAAGGGTGTAAAGGCGTTTTACTTTCTCCTCATCCCTGCAGTTTTCGCCGATAATAACACCCGTTTTGCGATTATGGCGGGTGCAAAGCAGGTCCTCAAAACCAAGCCTTTTCTGCACTTCTTCAAGCAAAAAGTCAGGCGAGGCGCTGATTACAACGGTGTGCCTTTTGCGAATTTTAAACCACTTATGTACCTGATGAATATGCCTGTCCCAAAACTTTTTGACTGCGCTTTCAAGCGGAATAAAAGCCACGAAACAGAAAAATAATTTCTTGAAAGTTGTAAAGTTAATTATCTTTACAACCATAAGTATTGCAAGCACCGCCCAAAGCGGCAAAAGCAAGATTATCCACGGGTAATGAAGCATACAATAGCCCCAAAAAAGCGAACCGCTGTCAAACGGAACAATGGTTTTGTCAAAATCGTAAATGTCTATTACTTTCATTGTTTCTCCTCATAGGCAGTATTTATATAAGGCGAACGCAGTTCGCCCCTACGAAAATTTTAATCATTTAGACTACCGTAGGGGAGGATATCATCCTCCCGCATCAAATTTTATATCGTATCGGCATTAAAATCAATAGTAAGCTTCTTATCGGATGCAAAGTGAGTAAGCTTTACACCTGCGTACTCAAACATCTTCTTGCTCGCCTTAACATTCTCTGTATCTTTATACTTATCGCTGATATAAACAACTTCTTTTATGCCGCACTGAATAATCGCCTTGGCACATTCATTGCAAGGGAAAAGCGCAACATAAATTCTGCATCCCTTTAAGCTATTGCCGCCTGCGTTGAGAATAGCATTAAGCTCGGCATGGCAAACATAAGGGTACTTTGTATCGGTTGTAACTTCGCCCTCACGCTCCCAAGGAAATTCGTCATCACTGCAACCCCTCGGAAAGCCGTTATAGCCGACGCTCATAATTCTGTTGTCGTCATTAACAATGCACGCGCCGACTTGAGTGCTCGGGTCCTTACTCCTTTGAGAAGCAAGAATCGCAACGCCCATAAAATATTCGTCCCAGCTGATATAATCTTTCCTTTTAGACATAATTAAACCTCCAAAAGCTTATTTTAAAAGTTCTACAAAATCGTCAAGTTCACTCGCTTCAACTTCACTGATTTTACCCTCGTCAACAAGCGCATTGATTTCAGGGTTAATCGGAAGCTTGGCAAGAACGGGAACACCGAGCTCCGCCGCAGTTTCATCAATCTGCGACTTGCCGAAAATGTTGATTTTGTCGCCGCAATGAGGGCAAACATAATAACTCATATTTTCAACAAGACCGAGCACCGGCACATTCATCATCTTTGCCATATTATACGCCTTGTTAACAATCATCTTAACCAAATCTTGAGGAGTTGAAACGATAACAATACCGTCAATCGGCAGGCTTTGGAACACGGTAAGCGCAACATCACCCGTTCCCGGAGGCATATCAACAAAAAGGTAATCGAGTTCGCCCCAACGAACATCACTCCAAAACTGCTCAATAACGCCGCTGATAACAGGACCGCGCCAAACAACGGGAGAATTGACATCTTCAAGTAGAAGATTGATACTCATAATCTTAATTCCGTCGCTCGTCACTGCCGGCAAAAGACATTCCTCGTCCTGCATTGCACGCTCGGTAATGCCAAAACTCTTAGGCACTGACGGACCGGTAATATCCGCGTCAAGCACACCTACTTTTAAGCCTGCTTTTGCGCATTTTTCAGCAAGAAGGCACGCAACAAGGCTCTTGCCAACGCCGCCCTTGCCGCTTACTACGCCTATAACTTTTTTAATATTTGAATACTTGTTCATCGGCTTCAAAAAATCCTTAGGCTCAACCTTTCTTGAAGCGCAGTTTTCACCGCAAGATGAACAGTCGTGACTGCATTCTGCCATAATTTTAACCACCTAAATTAATATATTAACTAAATTATACACAATAATATTTTCAAGAATTTTAACACATTGTGTAAAAAATATCAATAGTTGCGAATAAGCGCCTTAACTTTGCCTGCTATTGCACATTCTTCGACAATAATCGGCTCAAATTTATCATTCTCCGGCTGAAGCCTGAAATGACCGTCCTCTTTAAAAAATCGCTTAACAGTCGCTTCCTCGCCGACAAGCGCAACTACAATATCGCCGTTATCCGCAGTCGGGCACTGCTCAACAATCACAATGTCGCCGTCAAGTATACCTGCGTTAATCATCGATTCACCCTTAACTTTAAGCGCAAAAAGGTTGTTGCCGCTGACACCGGAAACAGGAATATAATCCTCAATCATTTGGGTGGCAAGAATAGGCATACCGGCAGTAACCGTACCTACAAGCGGAACGCTGACGGCAGACTTCATATTCGCGATGCGAACGGTTCTTTTTAAATTCGCATCACGCACTATATAACCCGCATCCTCAAGAATGTTAAGATTATACTGCACGCTTGAAGTTGAGCGAAGACCCACAGCCTCGCCTATTTCCCTGACAGACGGAGCAATTCCCGTTTCGTCAAGCCTGTCTTTAATAAAATTGAATATTTCCTGTTGCCTTTTACTTATTTTTTCCATAGTAAAAACCTCATTTTAAGTAAAACAATTAATTAAATTTACCCGGCTGACAATTCCAGCCGCTACGCTCATTTTGTAATTTAAAACTTACTAAAATGAAACAAATTTTGAAGCAGCGAATATTATTCACCCGCTTCTGTTAATAATATAATATCAAACCCGGCAAATTAAGTCAAACATTTGTGCACACTTTTCAGCTTTTTATGCAAAAAAGTGTCGTTTTTTGTCAAAAAATAATATTTTAAAAAAAGATTAAAAAAAGTGTTGACAAATCTTGATTTATACTGTATAATCTCACTTGCACTTGAGACAGAGCTGCAATATGGCTTTATAGCTCAGTTGGCTAGAGCATGCGGTTCATACCCGCAGTGTCACTGGTTCGAATCCAGTTAAAGCCACCAACGGCCCGGTGGTCAAGCGGTTAAGACACCGCCCTTTCACGGCGGTAACACGGGTTCGATTCCCGTCCGGGTCACCAACAAAAAGACACCTAAACGGTGTCTTTTTTGCTATAGGTGTTGCGTCAATATGCAAAAATTCGCCTTACAAAGCGTTAAAATGCATAAGTTATCAGTGCAAATTTAATATTCGTCTCAGTAGCTCAGTTGGATAGAGCGTTCGCCTCCTAAGCGAAAGGTCGGGGGTTCGACTCCCTTCTGGGACGCCAACAAAAACCTGTCATACAAAAATGGCAGGTTTTTTATTTTATTTATCATTCAAAAACCCTTTGCTTTGTAATATTTTCCAAAAAAGTGTTTGTTTCTTTATGCTCTTTGCACAAAAAAGAATAATGATGTTGACTTTAGCGCTTTTAGGTGTTAAACTAAGAACATAAACTTTAACGCTTTTAGGCGCTAAAGCAATCATTACAAGACAGAGAGGAAAAATATTTTATGAACAAAGTAGTTAAAAAAGTGACTGCCGTAGCACTCAGCGCACTTATGATTGGCGGCGCATTCGCAGGCTGTTCACAAGGTTCAACAGACACAACAACAAAATCAAACGATGCCGCAACAGGCAAGACCTTTAATATCGGCATTTGCCAACTCATTCAGCACGAGGCACTTAACAAGGCAACTCAGGGTTTTGAAGACAAGCTCAACGAACTTGCAAAGGCTGACGGCAACGAAATCAAGTTTGATTATCAAAACGCTTCTAACGATTCGGCAAACTGTGCTACAATCGTTAACCAGTTTGTATCGGCAGGCGATGACCTTATTTTAGCTAACGCTACTCCTGCTCTCCAGGCAGCAACTACAGCAACAGCCGCAAGCAAAATTCCTGTTATCGGCACTTCTGTAACCGACTTCGGTACTGCGCTTGACATTGAAATGGGTCCTACAGACGCAACAGGCATTAATGTTACCGGTACATCTGACCTTGCACCTCTTGCAGACCAGGCTCAGATGATTCTTGACCTTTTCCCTGACACAAAGAAAGTCGGCGCAATTTACTGTTCAGCCGAAGCTAACTCACAGTATCAAGTTGACGGTGTTAAGGCTGCACTTGAAAAGAGGGGCGTTGAATGTAACTTCTATTCATTCTCAGATTCAAACGACATCGCGTCTGTTGCTAAAAAAGCAGCAAGCGAATCAGATGTAATTTACATTCCGACCGATAATACAGCAGCTTCAAACGGCGGTGTAATTGACGCAGCTTGCACAGACGCAAATGTTCCTATCGTTGCAGGTGAAGAAGGCATCTTTAAGAACACAAACGCTGTTGCCACTCTTTCAATTTCATTTTACAATATCGGTCAAAAAGCAGGCGAAATGGCTTACGAAATTCTTACAAAGGGTACAGACCCTGCAACAATGAATATTCAGCAGTCTGACGAACTTACTTACTATTACAATAAGGAAAAGGCTGACACATTTAAGGCTTCAATTCCTGACAATTACAAGGCTTACGATATGAGCGCTGAATAAAATTATTAGCGGGGCGGATAATATCTGCCCTGCATTTTTTCTTAATTATTTATCATTCTCTCCTATCGTCAGCTTAGCTGACACTTCCCTCGTCAGAGGGAAGCAAGACAATAAAATCAAAATAATGCGAAGAAACAGTTCTAATTAGATTTTTATATTGACTAATTTAGCAGTTTAAAGTATAATAAGTTTAAATTAATAAAGAGCAATGAGGTAAAATCTTATTGCTCTTTAAACTACTTATTGAAAGGTAATAAAATTTATGGGAGCTTTTATTAGTGCCATTCCCGGTGCAATAGGTCAGGGACTTATTTGGGGTATAATGGCAATCGGCGTTTACATCACTTTCAGAGTGCTTGACTTTGCCGATTTAACAGTTGACGGTACACTCGCAACAGGCGGTGCGGTGCTCGTCGTTGCTATGATTAACGGTGTAAATGTTTATGTTGCACTTGTTTTGGCATTTCTTGCAGGTTGCGTTGCAGGTCTTATTACAGGTCTTTTAAACACAGCTTTTGGTATTCCGCCTATACTTGCAGGTATTTTAACTCAGCTTGCGCTTTATTCGGTTAACCTCAGAATTCTAGGCAAATCTAACCAATCGCTTTCGCCTTACAAGTATAATCTTATTGCAAGTATGGCAAATATCACCAAAGCCATTGCAGTTGCGGCAATATTTGTTGTGGCTATTATAGCTATTCTTTACTGGTTCTTTGACACGGAGCTTGGTCATTCAATTCGTGCAACGGGTTGCAACCAAAATATGTCAAGAGCAAACGGTATCAACATTAACTTTACAAAGATTGTAGCTCTCGTACTTTCAAACGGTCTTGTCGCACTTGCCGGCGGTCTTCTTTCACAGTATCAAGGCTTTGCCGATGTAAATATGGGCAGAGGTGCGATTGTTATCGGTCTTGCCGCTGTTATTATCGGTGAAGTTATTTTTGGAAAGATTTTCAAAAACTTTGCGCTCAGGCTTCTTGCGGTTGCCTTTGGAGGTATTATTTATTATGTAGTTATGCAGTTTGTTATCAGCCTCGGTCTTAACACTGACGACCTCAAGCTTCTTACTGCGGCTATTGTTGCTATCTTCCTCGGTATTCCTTACCTTAAAAATCAATATGCTCAAAAGCATATTAAGCAAAAAGGAGGCAACAAATAATGCTTGAAATTAAAAATGTACATAAAACATTTAACCCTAATACAATTAATGAAAAAAAGGCGCTTTGCGGCATTGATTTGGCGCTTAACGAGGGCGACTTTGTAACCGTTATCGGCGGCAACGGCGCAGGTAAATCGACTATGCTTAATATGATTGCCGGCGTTTACCCTGTTGACTGCGGCACAATTAAGGTTGACGGTATTGATGTAACCAAGCTTCCGGAGCACAAAAGAGCGAAGTACATCGGCAGAGTTTTTCAGGACCCTATGAACGGTACTGCGGCTGATATGCAAATTCTTGAAAACCTTGCTCTTGCAAAGCGCAGAGGTCAGCACAGAGGTCTTGCATTCGGCGTTACAAAGAAAGAGAAGGAAGAATATGTTGAAGTGCTCAAAAGCCTTGATTTGGGTCTTGAAACAAGGCTCACATCAAAAGTAGGTCTTCTTTCCGGCGGTCAAAGGCAGGCTGTTACGCTTCTTATGGCCACGCTTAAAAAGCCTAAGATTCTTTTGCTTGATGAGCACACTGCGGCCCTTGACCCAAAAACTGCGAAAAAAGTTCTTGACCTTACAGAAAAAATTGTTGCAAGGGACAACCTTACAACAATTATGATTACACATAATATGAAGGACGCTATCAACATCGGCAACCGTCTTATTATGATGAACGAGGGCAAGATTATTTATGATGTTGCAGGAGAAGAAAAGAAAAATCTTACAACGGCTGACTTGCTTGCTAAGTTTAAGATTACATCGGGCGGCGAAGATTTTGACAACGACCGTGTTCTTCTTTCAACAGAAGCAGACGAATAAAATTCACATTGCGGGCTAACATTGTTAGCCCTTTTTTATTAAGGTGACCAAATGGAAAAATCAGGTTTGTATATTCATATCCCCTTTTGCAAATCTAAATGCCCGTACTGCGATTTTTACAGCGAGAAATACAACGAAGAAGAAGCCGAAAAATACACTGATGAGCTGATTAAAACTATGAACGACTATTCAGGCTCGTTTGACACGGTATATTTTGGCGGCGGCACTCCGTCGATACTTGAAAGCAAGCTTATCGGCAAGATTTTGCAAAGGGCGAAAGCGCATTTTGACATTGACAAAAACGCCGAAATTACGATTGAATGTAACCCGTCAAAGAACCTTGAAAAAGATTTTTATGACTACGCATCATTCGGCATTAACCGCGTCAGCCTCGGTATGCAAAGCGCAAGGAATGAGGAAAGGTTTGCGCTCGGCAGGAGCGCGGGGCAAAGCGAAGTTGCAAAAGCGGTAAACGATGCAAAGGCGGCGGGAATAACGAACATCAGCCTTGATGTTATGCTCGGCACACCAAAACAAACGCTTGACACTCTTGACGAAACTTTTGGTTTTATCGGCAAAACGGATGTAACCCACATCAGTGCATATATGCTCAAAATTGAGGAGGGCACACGCTTTTACACGATGAAAGAAAGGCTTGCGCTGCCCGATGAGGACACGGTTTGCGAAATGTATTTAAAAACGATTAAAAGCCTTAAAAAACTTGGGTTTAATCAATACGAAATCAGCAATTTTTCAAAACCGTCGTTTGAAAGCAAGCACAACACGAAGTATTGGAAGCTTGTACCATACCTCGGTTTAGGCAAGAGTGCGCACTCGTTTTGGAACGGCAAAAGGTTTTATTATGACACCGATTTTAAGCTTCAAAACGAGAGCAAAGTTAACCTTGACGAGGAAAAAATTATGCTCGGTTTAAGACTCAACTGCGGCATTGACAAGCGTTTGATTAAAGGCGATTATTCTCGTTTTGTAAAAATGGGGCTTATGAAAGAAAGCGGCAACAATATTGCACTCACGCCAAACGGTATGCTCGTTTCAAATGTAATAATCAGCAAGCTTTTGTAAATAATAAACTCGGTGAGTTTATGAAAAAAGATTACAGAAAAAAATATCAGCTAAACAAAAATACAGATTTGACAGGTAAATACTTAACTTCAATCACGAACCCGACCGTTCAACCCGATAGCAGAACGGAAATGGGCGTACCGATTCCAAGCGAACAGAATGTGGAGTATTCAAAGGAATATGAAGAAGAGAATAAACTATAGTTTATGGCTCCCTTGCAAAGGGAGCTGTCAACTTGTTGACTGAGGGATTGGCTGGCGAACGCAGTTCGCCCCTACAATATTAATCCCTCCGATTGCTTTCGCAATCACCTCCCTTTACAAGGGAGGCTTAATCGGTTTAATGATTATAAACTATAATTTATATTATTGACAAATTATAATTATTGTGCTACACTCAAAACGGTTAGAATAAACTAACTAAAGGAGATGTTTGACAATGATTAAAACGACACTTGGTATCAACGGTATGGCTTGCGGTATGTGTGAATCGCATATAAATGATGTCGTAAGAAGAAATTTCAAAGTTAAAAAAGTAAGTTCGTCTTTCAAAAATTGCACCTGCGAAATTATAAGTGAAGAAGCGATTGACGAAGCAAAAATCAGAAAAGCAATCGGTGACACCGGTTATGATGTTACAGCCTTTGAAAGCGAGCCTTATGAGAAAAAAGGCGGTTTGTTTTCATTTTTAAAGAAATAAAAAACACGCATAGCGTGTTGACAATCAAAAATATGTATGATAATATAGTTATAGACAAAGGGCTTATCGGACAGACGGTTAAGCCCCCAATAGTTAGATAAAAATAATCGTCCTATGTTTGGTAGACTGCAGGGCGGTTATTTTTTTATTATAAGAACAAGTGTAATAATAAGTCTAATGTAATTATTGTTGCATATTTCATAATAATTCCCATAGCCTTTCCGGCTACAAATAGTCCATTAAAAATCATCCACACGCCTCTCTGTAGCCGGACAAGGCGTATAGTGGGAATTAGCCATCTCAAAATTATGACGCAGGCAAATTTTGAGGGCAATATAATCGGAATAGTGTGATTTTTCACACTATCTCCCTCCTCAGATTAATTCTCAAGAGGGATGATAACCCTCTCGGATGAAAAAGAGGACTAACCGTCCACCGTATTCGACAGTTTCATTTGTCCAAAGAAAATCATAATATATATGATAATTTTTGTCAATAAACAGCAATATCCCACAAAACAAAACCTCCGAGAAATCGGAGGTTTTTGTTATATAAAATTTAGTTATTCCACTCGTCAACCTGAGTTTTGAGCCAGGAGCACCAAGCGTCAATGCCCTCACCTGTTTTGGCAGAGATAAAGAAAATTTCAGCCTTTGAGTTAAGCTTCTTGATACGCTCAACAACTGCGTCATCGTCAAAATCGAACACACTCTTTGTATCAATCTTGTTGATAAGAACTGCGTCACAAATTGAGAACATAAGCGGATATTTGAGCGGTTTGTCATCGCCCTCCGGCACTGACAAAATCATAACATTTTTAACAGCGCCCGTGTCAAACTCGGCAGGGCAAACAAGGTTGCCGACATTTTCAAGCACGACAAGGTCAAGGTCGGAAGTGCCGAACTCATCAATACCCTGCTCCGTCATACCTGCGTCAAGATGGCACATACCACCCGTATGAAGCTGAATAGATTTAACACCCGTGTCCGCAATAGCTTTTGCATCAACGGAAGAATCAATATCAGCCTCCATTACGCCGATTTTCATATCATCTTTAAGGCGAGAAATGGTAGCTTTAAGAGTAGTAGTCTTGCCCGAACCCGGAGAAGACATAAGGTTCAAAAGGAAAGTATGCTCCTTTTTAAGCCTATCCCTCACCCTATCGGCTTCCCTGTCATTATTTTCAAAAACACTCTTTTTAATTTCGATCACTTTAAATTCGTCCATTAAAAACAGCTCCTTAACTGAGTTTTGATATTACCGATTCTCTTGAAATATTCTGCTTTCTTGCATTTTCGTTATGAGGAACGGCGCGAAGAATTTTACCGTCATAGTGAGAAACAAGGTATTCGCACTTTTCGCCGTCAAGTTCAAGGGTTTCAAGCGAATACTTTTCTGCAAGAGGAACCTGCTTTGCAAGATTTGACTTTTCTGTAAGCGCACCCGTTGGGCAAAGGCTTACACAAAGACCGCAATTAGTACACTTTGTTTGGTCGAGCGGCAAAGCAAAAGCAGGAGTTACGCTTGTCTTAAAGCCACGGCCGAGAAGACCGAGAACGCTAAGTTCTTCAACCTCACGGCAGGAACGAACGCAAAGACCGCAAAGAATGCATTTAGCAGTATTTCTTTCGATAAAAGAGTTATTGTCCTTAGTATATTTCTGCGGCATTTCACCTGCGAAACGCTCAGGGTGAATATCATACCTCTGTGCAACGCTCAAAAGCTTACACTTAAAGTACTCACGACAACCACATTCAAGGCATCTTGAAGCTTCTTTCTTAGCTTCCTCAACAGTTAAGCCGAGTGAAACTTCGTCAAAAGTATGCTTTCTTTCCTCGGCAGGGAGAACGGAAGCAACAATCTGTGCTTCTTTATCTTTACCTGAAAAGTCGATTTTATCCTCGTCACGCTTGCTGATATAGCGCTCGGTGAAATCGAGTGTTTCGCCGTTTAAATAAGCATCAACAATTTTAACGCACTTGTCAGCTTCGCCGATAGCGGCAATAGCGATTGAAGCGCCCTTGTTTGTTGCGTCGCCGATAGCGAATACACCGTCAAGATTTGTTGCAAAAGTATCTTCGTCAGCTGAAATTGTGCCCCTTTGAGTGAGGTCAACAACGCCGTCAAAGTCAGCACTGTCAAGCTTTTGACCGATAGCCATAATAACGCTGTCAAGTGCGATATATTCGGTCTTGCCATCGATAGCAACCGGCTTTCTTCTGCCTGAAGCGTCAGGCTCACCTAGTTCCATAAGCTGGAGTGTCATACCCGATACCTTGCCGTTTTCAGCGTGAATTTCAAGAGGGTTTGTGAGGAACTTGTAAGTTACGCCTTCTTCTTTTGATTCTTTAATTTCAATTTCTTCCGCAGGCATTTCCTTTTCAGTTCTGCGGTAGATTACATAAACTTCCTTAGCACCGAGGCGAACAGCAGTTCTGCAAGCGTCCATAGCAGTGTTGCCGCCGCCGCAAACAGCAACTCTTTCGCCGATTTCAACGGGGTTACCCTGAATTACACTTCTGAGGAAATCGATACCGCCGTAAACACCCTTTGTGTCTTCGCCCTTAACACGCATAGGAGTTGACTTCCAAGCGCCCGGAGCGAGGATGACGGCATCGTTTACACTTCTGAGGTTTTCAAGAGTGATATCCTTACCAAGCTTAACATTGTTGCAAAGGCGAACGCCTGTTTTTTCAATAAGCTTGATTTCAGAATCGAGAACCTCTTTTGGCAAACGGTACTGAGGAATACCGTAGCGAAGCATACCGCCCATTTTTTCCATCATATCAAACACAGTAACTTCGTGGCCGAGCTGAGCAAGGTAATAAGCGGAAGTTAAACCAGCGGGACCGCCGCCGACAACAGCAACCTTTTTGCCTGTCTTAGGCGCACACTCAGGAATGTAGCTGTCGCCTTTAAGGTCGAGGTCAGCAGCAAAGCTTTTGAGCTGAACGATATTGATAGGTTCTTCAACATTACCTCTGCGACAAGCCTTTTCACAAGGGTGAGGGCAAACACGACCGATAGAAGCAGGAAGCGGAATTTTATTTTTAATAAGTTTTAACGCACTGTCAAATTCGCCGTTGGCAATAAGACCTACATAACCCTGACAATCTGTATTTGCAGGGCAAGCAAGCTGACAAGGAGCAACACAGTCGCCGTCGTGAGCCGACATAAGAAGTTCCATAGCAATTTTTCTTGACTTAACAACTCTTTCACTTTCGGTATTGATTACCATACCGTCGCTAACCTTTGCCGAGCAAGAACGAAGAAGCTTTGGTATACCCTCAGCCTCAACAACACAAAGACCGCAAGCACCGTAAACCTCTACTGCTTCGTCATAGCAAAGAGTAGGGATATAGATACCGTTTGCTCTTGCGGCTTCGAGAATTGTACTGCCCAAAGGAGCAGTGATTTCTTTACCGTTTATAGATAATTTTACATTTTTCATTTTATCTGCCCCTCCTTACTTTCTTGCTACTGCACCGAAACGGCAGGTAGCAATACACTTGCCGCACTTGATACATTTATTTACATCTATTGTGTGAGCGCTCTTAACTTCGCCGAAAATAGCATTTACAGGGCAATTTCTTGCGCAAAGAGTACAACCCTTACACTTATCCTTGTCGATTGAATATTCAATAAGAGCAGAACATTCACCAGACGGACATTTCTTTTCATTAATATGAGCTTCGTATTCGTCACAGAAGTATTTAATAGTAGTCAACACAGGGTTTGGCGCAGTTTGACCGAGACCGCAAAGCGCGCCGTCCTTAATACCGTAGCAA
This sequence comes from bacterium, assembly GCA_963657005.1. Taxonomy (GTDB): domain Bacteria; phylum Bacillota; class Clostridia; order Oscillospirales; family Acutalibacteraceae; genus Eubacterium_R. The sequence goes on from CAVKLC010000010.1 coordinate 21,488, forward strand.
AGTTCTTCAAGAAGTTCAATATCACCCTGCTGACCGTTGCCCTCGGTAATTCTTGTAAGAATTTCGAGCATACGCTTTGTACCGATACGGCAGTGAATACATTTGCCGCAACTTTCCTTAGCGGTGAAGTCGAGGAAGAACTTTGCCATACCTACCATACAAGTACCCTCGTCCATAACAACCATACCGCCTGAACCCATAATCGCACCTGTTGCACCGAGCGCCTTGTAGTCTATTACGGTATCAATAAGGCTTGCAGGGATACAGCCGCCGGAAGGACCGCCCATTTGAACAGCTTTAAACGCTTTGTCGCCCTTCATACCGCCGCCGATATCAAATATAACATCACGCAAAGTTTTACCCATAGGAATTTCAACAAGACCGCTGCGCTTAACCTTACCGGTAACGGCGAATACCTTAGTGCCCTTTGAGCCTTCTGTACCCATAGCGGCAAAAGCTTCACCGCCGTTATTGATTATCCAGCTGACATTTGCAAATGTTTCAACATTGTTGATGTTTGACGGCTTTCTCCAATAACCGCTTTGAGCAGGGAAAGGAGGTTTAAGCCTTGGCATACCTCTGTGACCCTCGAGTGATTCGATAAGTGCTGTTTCCTCACCGCAAACGAATGCGCCCGCACCTGCTTTAATAGTCATTTTACAGCTAAAGTCTGTGCCGAGAATATTGTCGCCGAGATAGCCCGCTTCGGTAGCCTGCTTAATAGCTCTTTCAAGTCTTTTAATAGCAAGGGGATATTCCGCTCTAACATAAACTACTGCATTTTTTGCACCGATAGCATACGCACCGATAAGCATACCCTCAATAAGAGTATGAGGGTCAGATTCGATAACGGCTCTGTCCATAAATGCGCCCGGGTCACCCTCGTCGGCATTACAGATAAGATACTTTTCCTCACCCTCGCTCTGCCTAGCGGCATTCCACTTGAACCAAGTTGGGAAACCTGCGCCGCCACGACCTGCAAGACCCGAAGTTTTGATAACTTCAATAACATCTTCAGGGCTCATAGTTGTAAGCACTTTTTTAATAGCGGTGTAACCGTCGGCTTCAACGAAGTCTGAAAGCTCGTCAGGGTTGATGATACCGCATCTTCTAAGCGCAATACGGGTTTGCTTATTTAAAAATTCTTTATCTTCATCAGAAACAAGGAGAGAAGAAATTACGCTTTCATCGCCTGTTTTTGTATATTCGCTAATTTTCTCAGCATCAGCTTCGGTTACACGAACGAGCCTTTTAACTTCTTTTCCGTCCTCATAAATATCAACAATAGGCTCAAGGTAGCACATACCTATACAACCTGCAATAGTAAGCATCGCACCGTTTAAATCTTGCTTTAAAAGCGCCTGCCTAACCTTTTCTGCGCCTGCGGCAATACCGCAAGAGCCTTCACCTACAACAATTTTCATTACTCTGCCTCCCTTAACTCTTTAAGAATTTTCTTTGTTTTTTCAGGAGTGAGTGAGCCGTATGTGTTCTCATTAATCATCATAACCGGTGAAAGAGAACAACAGCCGAGGCAGGCAACGCACTTGAGTGAAAACAAACCGTCCTCGGTAGTTTCACCGTCTTCTATGCCAAGTTCGTCCTTAATTGTTTGCAAAATAAGTTCGCTTGAATTTACATGACAAGCAGTACCCTGGCAAAGCATAATAAGATATTTGCCCACAGGAGTAAGACGAAACTGGGTATAGAAAGTAGCAACACCCATAATTTCGCTTTCCGCAATTCCCGTGCGCTCGCTTATGTAAATGATTGCATCCTTTGGCAAATAGCCGTAGATGTCTTGAGTTTTTTGTAATATGGTAATCAGAGAACCCTTAACCTGAGCAAGTTCATCAAGAACTCCCTCAATCTGCCCGAGGTCAATTTTCTGTTCCACAAAAACACCTCCAAAAGTTATTTCATCACTGAGTTTAAAAATTAAACAGTAATATAATACAGTATTAAAGTTCGAGTTTCAAGGCTTTATTTTAAAATATATAATTATTTAATATATAGTTAAGATATACTAACGAATATTTTCGGTTAATCTAATCAGGATAAGAAAATTCATTCAAACACGAAATTTCTTTTGACGATCCACAAGTTCAAGTCTTATTTTTTGGTCAAGGTGCACAGAACTGAACCAGCCTTCTACGAAACAGTTCACCGAACTGTTTCTCCCAAATTCGTTGCTCCTTAGGTCGCCGAATTTGGAGAAGCCTGCCGCAAGTTCAAGTCTTGTTTTAATTATATAGAAATAAAAGACACCCTCACGGATGTCTTTTATTTTTGGTCGAGGTGACAAGACTTGAACTTGCGGCCTCTGCGTCCCGAACGCAGCGCTCTACCAAGCTGAGCTACACCTCGTTTTATATAGCAGTAAAATTATATACGAAAAATTCAAAAAAGTCAAGAAAAAGATAACAAAAACGCTCAAGCCTTTGCCTAAGCGTTTTCTCATGATCATCTAAAAAGCAGATAGCAATAAACAGTGCCGTTGTTATTTAAGCTCATAACTTCATTCCTGATTGTATTCACTTGCTGTGGAACTGTTAATGTTTTATCCGTCGGGTTAAGTTTCATCCCATAACTCGAAGCAATAGCGGATGCAAAGCCGAAATATGAATATCCCTGATTTGTATTTGTATCCCTGACATACGGCGGAGTATTATGTGCAAAAACCACAGCCGCAAGCGGAGTGAACGGACACTTAGTATTAATTGTTTGATATTCGCTTCCGCTTCCCGCATAAGCACCGTAATACACATTTTTATCCCATCTCATTCTGTCATCACTTGACACATGAGAAAGAATATCCTCAATATGTTGTGTTATTTGACTGTCGATAATTTCATTATCATTACAGAAGTCAATTCGTTGCGGTTTATCGCTTCCGCTCCATAAATTTAAGCCTAAACTTGTTTTGTTTGAACTGCTCAATTAAACACCTCCCAAACTGTCAATAAATGAAAATGACGCAGTTGCCAAATAGTCCCATTCGTTTGCACTAAAATCAAACGAGTCTAAATCATCAAAAGAATATCTGCCTCCTCCGTATTCGGCAATAACTCCGGGGCATAAATAAGTGTTAAGATATTCAACCGCTTTTTTTAAATAGTTAAAATCGTTATCACCGAGGGTTATCGTTGTTACAAATTTTCTGCATTTGCAAGAACCGTCCGGAACATATTCTTTTGCATATAAATTTTTATATTCGTCATAAATATAATTTTCACTGCTTTTTGAAAAACTATTTCTAAGCTCATATTCATCATATTCTTTAAGCCCAAACAGTGAGCAATATTTTTCAATACCGTACTGTCCCATTGTGTCGAAAAAGAACTGGTTAAATATATTCAAAAAAATTTCATTAACAATATCACAACCTGCAGAAATTGCACCGGCAAGCCCTTTAATTTCAGCATTGTTTGAATCATCGGCTTTAATTTTATTTAACAAATTGCATAGCCTTAAATAAACATTATCCGACACAAAGTTCCACCTCCAGTTCGGTCAGGTTCAAATATTCCTTTGCACCGCAAACAATTACACTGTCATTAAGCAGTTTGTCGCTTTGAATCGAGATATCATTTACGCCGTCAATTTTAAACACAGCCTTTTTAAGGTCGTCAAGAATTACGGTCTTGCCTATTATCTTTCTGTCAAGAATTTCAAAAAGAGCGTTGTAAATTTCCTCCTTCTGTTTTTCTTCGTCAAAAATCGCATCAACATATACCTTGGCTTTCAAGTTAAAGTCCGATTTTTTTGCCTGCTCAACGGTAAGATATATACCAAAAAGCTGAATTTGAGGAATAAGATGGGATATGGTGTAAATATCCATATCGTCGATATCGTGATTTGTTGCTACAACTACAGTAATATTACCGATGTTTTCACTCGGCAGTACAACGCAGTCATCATATTCTTCCTGATTTTTAACGATGCTTTCGATAGATTTAACATTGTATCCGTTTAAAGGAAGCTTAAAGTTTTCAATAATTCTTTTCCTGAAAGCACTGTCGCTCTCGTCATCCGTGCCGCCTTTGATTTCGTTATTATTGACAACGCTTTCAACCTTTGCCGGAGCATTAACAAGAACAGTAACTTCATTCGGCAAAGCGTTGTATTTGTCGCCTGTTTCAAGAGCTTCAACACTTACGCTAACACTCGTTTTCCCAGCCGATATCGTTGCCGAGTCAAGCGTTTTGTAACTGATAAGCGGATTGCTGAGTTTTGAACAAATAGTGTTTTTTTCAATAACAATAACATCATCTTGTGCCTCACTCACGCTGAATGTAAGCACACCCGAAGCTTTTCGTCCTGTTTTTCTTTCACACATTCTCATGTACCCATGCCTATCAAGATACTCGCCGCTTGCACTTTGAACAAAAGCCTGTTTTAAAATAAAATCGCCGTAACACGAAAGCGAATAAAGCTCGCTTGCCGCCGCTTCAATCACTTTGTATTCAAATGAATTTTCATTAAGCCTTTGTCCGCTTTTGTCAAAATAAGCGCCAGACATCTTGTCAAGTAACTCATTGTAAGTACAATTCATAATTCAACACTCACCTGCCTTTGCTCATCGTTTACCGAAATATCAAAAAAAACAAAATTACCGTCAACCTTTGCGCCTTTAACATAAACGCCGTCAATATCTTTCAGTGCAGACCTTACAAACGATAAAAGTAATTTTTCATCATCAAGCGATTGCCTGATTTTTGAGCCGAAATCTTTGTCGGGATAAAAATCTCCTTTGTTGCAAAAACAAGCGCTTTGGCACGATTTTAAAACCTGTGCAATTTTTTCGTTAACTTCGTTCAATAAATTTTCCCTCCTTCGTTATCATTGCTCCGTTAATTTCAACGCTCCCGTCATTTTTTAGATAAATATATCCGCCAAAAGGTGACGAAATTTTAATTTCGCCCAAATTTAAAGCGGAAGCGTCGCTTTTTATGCCCAAACAAACCTGCTCTCCGCCGCCCTGACTTAGCAGAAGTTGAGTGCCGCTCGGAACACTTGCGCTGTAGCCGAACGGTGCATAAACGCTTATGCTTCGTTCAACTCCGGTAGATGTTGCTTCAATAGAACCGTCAATATTCATTGTCAACTCTCCGCACTGGGTTGGAGGTTCGGTTTGCTCTTTAATAATTTGTTTACTTATCCACATAATTTACCTCTTTGATATCGATATTTTTGCTCAAAATCAACTTTGTTTTTTCGCCGTTTGAATCGTAATAATAAATTTTTTCAGATAAAAGATAATCATAAAAATTTCCGATTTCGCTCTGAATATTAAAACGCTGATAAAGTTCTTCCTTAACATATCCCAAAACGGTAAGTTCAACATTTTTGTAGTTTTTAAAAGAATCTTTAAACATATTTGAAATTTTATAATTTCTCTGCCACGGCGCATACGAAGCTAAGTTAACATACCTTTGCCTGAAAAAGCCGTTTTCAGCCGCACTTTTAGACAGAGTATGGCAGTCATATTTAAGCGAAACATCCTTTTTGTAATGAACGGCGGATATCGGTTCGCTCCTGTTAATAACACTTTTAACTGAAACAATTTTGTTTTTGTCAAGCTTCACTGTATTATCGCTCGGCTTCAAAAGTACGATTTCGTTATTTGTATTAACCCTGATTTTATATGTACTTATCATTGAAACAAAATTATTAAGTGCTCCAAAAAGAGAAGAAGAAGCCGATACTTCATATTTCCTGTAACTGCATATGTCAGGCAAATTGCATTTAAACCCATATGGCTTTGCATAAATTGTGTAAAGGCTCAGTGCCGACGGTCGATTATATGTATAAGCTTGTGCCTGATTATCAACAAGTACGCAGGCGCTCGACCTTGCATAAATATATAACGCAACACCGTTTTTGTCGGCAGTTGCCCTTTGGCAGTCACAATAGCCGTTAAAAATCAATTTATCGTCTTTGTATGCCTCTACCCTCTCAATTTCACCGGGAATATTTTTCATAATGAACTCAACGCTCAGGCTATCACACGCCGCGTCTGCCGACTGAGTTAAAACTGCTTTTTTTATGTGTTGCAGTTTAATAACTTTTTTATCAACCGTTATTACAACAATTTTCATTTAAGTACCACCTTATCACCGGTTTTAATATCAAAAGGAGTAGGAAAATTATTTTTTTCCATAATCGTATCAATGCTCACACCTGTCCTGTAAGCAATATCAAACGCATTTTCACCCGCCTGAGCCACAGTATAATCTAAATCAATCTTTTCCGCCTTATCATCGCAAACTTCAACAAAAGAAAAAGAATAGTCAAGCCCGTCTTTCGTCGCATTTTGGCTGTAAACAAACTTTTCAAAATACGCACTGATAGGATAAAGCGACGGACAATGAAGCTCGCCCGCTGTTCTCTGCTTCAATAAATGAGAAAGGTAAGAGCAAACTTCTTGAGCTTCTTTTCCGTAAAATGTCCCGCTTCCGGTTACATTTATAGGCTTTTGAGCAATATCCTCAACATTGCTTTTTTCGCCGTAAATTGCTTCTGTTTGCAAATCTCTTTCGCTTGAAATCTCAATAAACTTAGGGTTTTGAGGAAAAACGAAATCTTTATATCGCATTTTAAAATCTTTCATCAATTATCAGTGGAACTGTCATAACGATTTTGATCAAGGCGAATAATCTCGCTGATAATCATTGCTCTTTCAAATTCATCATCCACTGCTTTCACCTCCGAATTCAAAATTTGTTTTAAAGGTAAATTCACTTTTAAAAACTACGGCTTTTGCATATTTTGAATATTCGCATTTATAGCTTTTTATTGAAACAATATCGTAATCTCCGCTCACTCTGCAAATATTATAAAAAATCGTTTTGGCAAAGTCGGCATTGATATGCGGCACATATATGTCGGCGCGAATACTTGCTTCTCCGTTTTTGGCGTTATCGCCTATTTCGCAAGGAGAAAACTGTGTACTTCCCAAGTAAAGCGCAACAACATTTTGCTTTATCTGACCCGAATATGAGGCATTTGCAAAAGGCTTAACGATTTTTATATCTTTAAAAAAGTCGTCGCTTTTAAGTTTTTTTGCAAATTCATTAACAAATAAATCAATATTCATCATATTGCGCCTCCTTAACCTCTCTTGCAATTCCCGTATAATAAATAACTTCATTATTTATTTTCACGCTGTTTCTTCGCATAAAAGAAAACTTTTTGCCGTCGACAATAAGATTTGCGTCAGCGCTCAAAGAAGTAACATCGTGCGTAACAGGTCCGATATACAAATAATATCTTCCCTCGCATACACCAATCATACTGACATCGTCGTCAAACATACTGCTCTTTCTTCGCCAAAGAGATTCAAGAAAACATTTAAACGGCATTGAAGTCCAGTTGCCATCGTTCAAGACCGCGTCACTGCCCATTTTGTCAATCTGTCTTTTTATAATGCTCGATATATTCATATCAAATCACCTCAAACGCAAAGTTTTCATCTTTTAAAAGGGTCGAACACTTTGCAAGGGCAAAGTCACATATTGCCCTTGCATTGTTTAATGCTTCGCCGGCATCAATCGAATATGATATGTCGCCGGCTTTAAATGATGAAATACCGTCTGACTGATTTGTAAGAAGACACTGATAATATGCTCTTGCCGCACAAAGAAATACTACGCACGCTTTGTTTTCATCCTCTTTATTTTTAAGAAGTGAGCTTACATATTCTGCCTCAACTTCCATAAATGGTTCAAACTGCTTTGCTTCTTCTTCGCTGTAAGATGAAAGAATAATAAAATCTTTTTTTATCAAACTTAAATCAATCATCATTCACCCTGCCTTACGCTTTTTTAAGCATTTTGCAAGCGTCGGTATAAAGTGCGTTGAAACCAACAATAGTTGATACGCTTGCTCTTTCAAGCTGACAGTCAATAAGCTTGTCAAACTCGGTTGTGACATCGCTTGCAACAACTCTTTCGATTGTATAATTCTTGTCAAGACCGAAAACAACATCGTCTTCAAGCTTGTCGGAGCAAAGCACTTCAGCGCCAAAAGGCGTAATCATTTTGCCTGTACCGTGGAAATCAAGACCTGCATTTGCATCTCTGAATTCAGGCATTTTAAGAAGCTTTGCATATGTGTTGTAGTTCATAATCAAGGTTGTAAGCTTAAACGGTGATACCGCATTGTAAAGATTTACAAGGTCGCCGTATTCAAGGTTGTCACCCTCAATGTTTATAACATTGATTTTTTCATCCGGAAGCGCTTCAAATGCATTTTCAAATTCCATATGCATAATATTTTCACCGATACGCTTGAGAGCAAGTGAAAATACATCAAGCTTTTGAAACTTAATTGCTTCGTATGAAGCAGAAATAATCTTGCCGTACTTTTTGAGCTTTGTAAGATTTGAACTTACTTTAATCTCAACTGTTTCAAGCTTGTCACCCTCATTAATTGCTGTAAAACCTGTCATTTGACTGTCCTCAACAAGCGACAAAGACCTGTAGTCAAGTGAATCGACATATGTAGTTGTTGCAATGATTTTGTCAACAGTGCAATCGTCCTGCATACCAAGCTTGATTGAACGGGAAACAAATTCAGGGAAAAGAGCGGCTGAATCTGTCGTTTTAAAAAACTTTGAAACAGTGTCGCAATCTCTGCCCGAAACTTTGATGTTAAATCTCTTGAGCTGTCTTTCATATGCGTCAAGACCCTCAAGCGGTGTGCCTGCATAGTTTTCGGATGGGTCAAGTTCTTCAAGAGCCTGTGTGAATGATTTGCCGGTTGTGTATAAACCTTTTTCAATTTTGATAGTATCGTATGCCATAAATAAATTCCTCCTAAATTATAATTTGTATTGGTTTACCGAATTGTTTGTTTTATCTTCACTTTTGATTTGAAGATTTGCTGTTTTTTCTCTATTCGACTGAGAAAAAGCTTTTTTAAATGATAAAAGTTCTTTTGATGTCATAACCTGCGCTATGCCCGAAAAAGTTTTTATATCCATTGCAGGCATAGAAACCGCGCAAAGCCTTACAACTTCGTCGCAAAGACTTTTTTTGTACTCTCTGCCGAGTTCGGCTTCGTCCTGAAGTTCGTTGATATAATCAAGAATTTTATCCGCCTGACTTTTGGTCAGCACTGTATCGTCTTTCATATTTTTAAAAGTGTTGATTATTTCATCTGCACTGTTAAAACCCAAGTCAAACGCTTTTGTCACGCCTGCGCCTCGCTGAGCCGGTACCGCAACAAAGCTGAACTCGTATGCGTCGGTAATATCATTCAAAACCGCGCAAGCCTTTTTGCCCTTATATTCTTTGCCCAAAATATGCTCGCATCTGTCTTTTCTTCTGTCACCGCCGCAAATACTGCAAGTTGACTTTGACGATGAGCAGGAAATGGAAACTTCCTTTTTAATTCCTGCGTCAATCTCCGTAATAAACTGCTCATTGGCTTCGTTTTTAACCATATATGCCTTTGCTTTAAGGCAATAGTAATCTTCACCGTCAGCCGTCTTTTTGCCGTCAATTTTTTCAACCCAAGTGTCAAAAATTCTTGCTCTTTGGTCGCTCGACTTCATAGAATGGTCGCTTATACCCGTTTTGCCGACAAAAAGAGTTTTCAGCTGATTTAATGCATCAAATGAGAACTTTTCAAAGTCTCTGTCAATATCGTTGTCGCAAAGAATAACTTCAAAAGTATAAAGACTGTCCTTATCAAATTCACGCCTTGTAAACGAGTTGATTTTTTTCATATCCTCGTCGGTCGCATCATAGCTTTTTTCAATATATCCTGTTGTCAATTATTTAACTCCCTTCTGATTTTTTCCGCCTGAACCGTGTAAAGCTGAGCCTTAGCAAGCTCACACTCATCTTGAAGCGTAATCTTTTTCCACTCAACCTTTGCCTCGTAAGGCAAGCCGTTAAGCGCAAGATACATATTGCCTATCTTTTTAATTACAGGTTCAAGAATTCGTCTGTACGAATCAAGTTCGGTTGTCAAAATATCTGCCTGCTGCGTGCTCATTCGTTCTGTTGATGACCAGCTAAGTCCCAACATAAATGGCGGAAGTCCTGTTTTTGCAACTATCTGTTCAAGCAGCTGTTTAACCGGAATTTCACTGTCAAGCACCGCATTGTCTGCGCCTATAACTTTTACGCTCACATCCCCCACAGCAACAAAATCTTTTATCGTGTTGCTGTCCATTGCGTCTTTCCAAGCCTTTGCAACGGTTTTAGCGGTTTCACCCGCATTTGAATAAGCGCCGTTATTTTCAGGCTTGCAAACCACGGAGTACCTTATGTTTCCCGCGTGCTTCCAGTTTTCGCCGATTGTATTATAAATTTCAAGCAAAATATCGCTTATAAACGGCAAACCCTTTAGCAAACTCGTTCCGCACAAATCGCCCGGCTGAGGGTTCAAAACAGAATACAAAACCAAATTAGGTCTGCTGAGTTTTGTGCCGTAGTTATAAAAATCGACATCAATACCGTTTGCCGCTCTTTTAAGCTCAATAGACGAAAGTTCGCTGTTATAAAGGGCATACATTCCCTCGTCGCAAAGCACAATTTCACCTATCGCCGTGCCGAAAGTCAAAAGCTGGTTAAGATAATTTGAAATAAACGCGGTTATTCCCTTTTGATTGCCGCCGACATTGATTGATTCAAAATATGAATTCATCATATCGTTAACCCTTTCATTTCCGGTATAAAACTTAAAACCCTCACAAAGCCTTACTATTTTGTTGATTGCAACATCCAAAATAGGCACCGCGTTTCTGAGTTCTACATAAACTCTCGATTCACCGTTCATCGGCATATAACTTGAAAGCTGATAATAAGGATGACCACTGCCGTTTGAAGTTTGAACAGCGCAGGCAATATCAGAATTTTGACTTTTCTTTTTTCTCAAATCTAAAATTCCCATATCTTAATTCCTTTCTATCGCAACGGACGCAAAAGAATTATTTTGTCTGCTCGGCGACAAAACCGTAGCAACAAAATATCTTATGTCGTCCATTGCATGGTCGTTTTCTTTTTTCACCGCATCTTTTTTTATACTGTCGTCCCAGCGATAAATCGAAAATTCTCTTATCGCGTCACTGCACGAGGGAGAAATGTAAATTTCTTCATCCTTGAGCGCTTGACAAACTCGGTTAATGCCTGAAAGAACATCATTATCGGCTTTTATAACCTTGTATTTGCCGTGCCTTAAAACAGTTTGAATAAAAGATGCGGCTGATGGGTCAATTATCAATGCCTCGATTTTTTTATCCTTCGCAAGTTTTTCAAGTTCGACATAATATTCTTCATCCGTTTGCTGCATACCGTTATCTCTGCCGGAATAGTAATACTCGTCAACTCTGTACCACTTGCCGCCGCTTTCACCCCAAAGTCCGAGTGAAAATGGGTTTACCGTACCGTAATCACACGAAAGGTAGTGGCGGCTGATTTCGCCTTTGCACATTTTTATATGCCTTTCGGCTGAAAACATAGGATACACAAGACCTTGAGCCGAGACCCATTTGCCCTCAATAAAGCGTTCATAAAAGGCACCGGAATAAAGACCTTTATACCTTTCTTTAACGCTTTGCGACAGAGAGGGGTTGTCGTCCATAGTGAAATGGATATACAAAACATTTTTCTCTTTGGCTTTCTTTATCCATTCCATATAAAACCAATGGTAGGGATGCTCGGGATTGCAGTTAAAAAAGTACTTTGCATTTTCAAGCGAACAGCGAGCCAATGCCTGTTCAACAAAACTGCGCGGCATAAGCGCAACCTCATCAAGCATAACGCCACCCAATGTCATGCCCTGAATGAGTGATGCACTCGACTCATCTCTTCCGCCGAAAAGATAGTAAGTGTTTGTCACACCGTCTTTTGAAACAGTAAGCACATTTCTGCTTATCCTCAAGTCACATTTAAAGCCAAGTTCATTAAGCGTGGGAATCAGCGGAGTAACAACATTTCGCCTAAGCGACGATATTGTTTTGCCGCAAAGTGCAAAAGAAGTGTCGCAAAAATTATAAAACGACCAACAGATAAACGAGATGCCCATACAAAGCGTTTTACCGCTTCTTACCGCACCGTCGCAAATTATTCCGTTTTTGTCCGACACTCCGCTTTCCTTGCACCACCAGTTAAGCACAGCAAGCTGTTTGCTTGAAAAAGGGACAAATTTACTCATCATATTCCTCCCCGTACTGTCCGCGACTTGCCTTTGCACTTTTTTCAAGCGCTTCATAAAAAGAAGTAGGCTTTTTGCTTTCCTGTTCGCCGACCATTTCCCTTATTTTGTCAATTGCCTTTAATCTGTCAAAAAATTTGATTTCCATTCCGCCGCCTTTAGGTCGCTTAATTTCGCTGACATTAAATAAATCAAGCTTTGGCAGTTTATGGAGTATTTCTTCTTCATCTTCAAAAAGCAAACCGACCGCATCGGTAATATCGCCGAATGCAAGTTTTCTGAGTCCGTCGCATACCTCCTTTTGGCTTATCTTTTTTGTTCGTGACATTTATACACCTCCAAACCGTATTTGCAGGGATAAAAGAAAAACTCCCTACACTAACAGCGTATAGAGAGCAAAATATAGTATTGAAATGCTATAAAAAGGTCAAAATTTCTTCAAAAAAATTTATTTTCCCCATTTTATTCAAATTATGCACATTTTGCGTATACAGCGATTGCACAAAATATCAAAATAAATTTTCGCATAAAAAAACGCCGAGTAAAAACTCAGCGTTAATTTAAACAAAATATGTAGGGAGCGGCGTCCACGACGACCCGCTATCATCATTGCATCTATAAATTTTTTAAAACAATCATCCCTCGTCAATAGGATTCTTGTTATCTTTCTTAGATTCTCTGCCGTACTTTTCCTCGTAGCCGGGGTTGATATAATCCTCAACAAGCTTACCGTCACGAATACGAATAACTCTTTCAGCTTCTTCCGCAATTTCATTATCGTGGGTGATAACAATTACGGTTCTGCCCTCGTCTTTAAGCTCGTGTAAAATAGCCATAACTTCCTTGGTTGACCTTGTATCAAGGTTACCGGTAGGTTCATCGGCTAAAATTACAGGAGGTCTTGCCGCAATGGCTCTTGCAACTGCAACACGCTGCTGTTGACCGCCCGACATTTCTGCAGGCAAGTGGTTCATACGGCTTCCAAGACCTACACGCTCAAGCGCATCTTTTGAAATTTCTCTCCTCTCCTGCTTCGACATACCACGGTAAACAAGCGGAAGTTCAACATTCTCAAGTGCAGTAAGCGAAGAAATAAGGTTAAAGCCCTGAAAAATAAAGCCGATTTCCTCATTTCTGATGGTACTCATTTGGTCGTCGGTCAAATCGTCAACAAGCTTGCCGTTTATGTAATACTCGCCGTGAGTAGGTGTATCAAGCAAACCGAGCATATTCATAAGCGTTGATTTACCTGAACCCGACTGACCGATAATGGCAACAAATTCGCCCTCGTCAATAGTAAGTGAAACGCCGTCAAGCGCATTAACTTGGTTTTCACCCGGATTATATATTTTGTATACATCACGCACTTCAACAAGATGCATAAGTACACCTCCGATTTCAATTTACAAATAGTATATTATGATATTACAAGATATAATCAAAAAAGTCAAGTGAATATTTATTATTATATTGTAAACATTAATTATATAAATAAAAAAGGGTGATTTTATGAGTATCAGCAAAGACGATTACAGCAAAATGACCGACAAAGCAAGTCCCAATTCGCCAAAGCTTTTAAACTGCATTAAAGCGTTTCTTTTCGGCGGCACAATTTGTCTTTTGGGTCAAGTCTTTATGACAATTTTTGAAAACGCAGGCTTAAACGAAAAAGAGATTTCATCCGCAACCTCAAGCGTATTAATTATTATTACCGCAATACTTACGGGTATCGGCATTTTTGACAAAATCGCAAGGCAGGCAGGTGCCGGCACAATCGTTCCGATTACCGGTTTTGCAAACAGCGTTGTGTCACCGGCGCTTGAATTTCAACACGAGGGTTTTATTCTCGGCACAGCCGCCCAAATGTTTACAATCGCCGGACCCGTTATCGTTTACGGCACCGCCACATCTTTCCTTTACGGTCTTATTATTTTCATATTTAAGCTTTATTAAATCGGTTATGATATATTTAAAATATCAAAACTATCGCAGGGACGAACAGCGTTCGCCCGCTAAACACTAATTTATACATGTAGCAATAATGCATAAAATTATTTTATATTACGCTTTACTTTTATTAATATTTGCTATATTATATAATTACATTACTATACTTAATGTTTGGAGATAATGCTATGCTGAAACCGTCACTTATTGCTAAAACGAGTGCAAAAGCAAACGACAAACAAATAAAAATTCTTAACAATATCCGCATTACATATTTAACCTCTCGTCTTATAAGAGTTGAAGTTGACAAATTTTATGACGAAGCGAGTTTTACCGTTTTCAACCGCAAATTTGAAAATGTTGAAAAATTCAAAGTAACCAAAAAAGGCAACGAAATTATTGTTGAAACAAAAGACACTGTTTTCACAATTAAAAACGGCAAACCGCTTTGCGTAAAAATGAAATCAAGCGGAGAAATTCAATACTTTAAAAAACAAAAAAATCTTAAAGGCACAAGGCGAACACTTGACGCCACTTTCGGCAAAGTTCCGCTTGACGACGGTTTAATAACAAAAGACGGCGCTTATCTGCTTGACGACAGCAACTCGTTTTTACTTGATGAAAACGGTCATTTTGCCCCAAGAGGCGGCGGGAAAGATTATTACTGTTTTGCCTACGGCAACGATTATAGGCAAACGGTTAAAGCGTTTTTGAGCATTTCGGGCAGTACGCCGTTAGTTCCGCGCTTCGCCCTCGGCGTTTGGTGGAGCAGGTACCACGCCTACACCGATAACGAATACCTAAGCCTTATGGATAGGTTTGAAAAAGAAAATGTGCCGCTCACCGTTGCCACTATTGATATGGACTGGCATTATGTCGATTTGAAAAAGCAGTTCGGTATTAAAGAAAACGGCTGGACGGGTTATAGCTGGAATAAAAAGCTTTTTAAAGATTACAAAAGTTTTTTGGCAAATCTTCAAAGCAGAAATCTTAAAGTGACGCTCAATCTTCACCCGACAGACGGTATAAGATATTTTGAAGATATGTATGAGGACACAGCAAAAGCAGTCGGCATTGACCCTAAAACTCACGAGCCTGTCAAATTCAGTTGCAAAAGCGACGATTTTTGGAATGCATATTTTGACAAGGTTCATAAGCCGTATGAAAAGGACGGCGTTAACTTTTGGTGGATAGATTGGCAACAGGGCAAGAAAAGCGATATTAAAGGTCTTGACCCGCTCAATGCGCTCAATCACTATCATTTTCTTGACAATGCCGAAAACGGTCAGCTTCCGCTGATTTTGTCCCGATACGCCGGTTTGGGTTCGCACCGTTACCCGTTAGGCTTCAGCGGTGACACGGCAATCAATTTTAAAGTGCTCGACTTTCAGCCGTATTTCACAGTAAACGCCGCCAATGCCGCATACTTTTGGTGGAGCCACGATATAGGCGGTCACCATTTTGGCTATCGCAACGACGAACTTTATTTGCGCTGGATACAGTTCGGTGTATTTTCACCTATTTTAAGGCTTCATTCAACTTCTAACGACCTTCTTGGCAAAGAGCCGTGGAAGTACAGGCAGGATGTTTGCGAAAATGCTAAAGAATGGCTCAGGTTTAGACACAGATTTATCCCTTACCTCTTTACAGCCGACTATATTTGCCACAAAAGCGGCACCGCTCTTTGCGAGCCGATGTACTATTCTTATCCAAACTGCAAAGACGCATTTAATGTACCGAACGAGTACAAATTCGGAGATGAATTAATCGTCTGCCCTATCACTTCAAAGCTGAGCCGAAAAACAAATATGGGCAGTGTAAAAGCGTATATTCCAAGCGGCACTTATACCGATATTTTCACTATGCAAAAATATCACGGTCCAATGAATATTATGCTTAACCGTGAGCTTTATTCTATCCCCGTTCTTGCAAAAGAGGGCGCGGTTATTCCTCTTTCAAACGACAGCGGCAACAAAGTTGACAACCCCAAAAACCTTGAACTTTGGGTATTCAACGGCAACAACACTTACACTCTTTATGAGGATAACGGCAAAGTCGATTTTGAAGAGCATAATATTAAAACAAAAATCATCAACTCATTTGACGAAAGCACAAACACGGCAAAACTTATTATTAAAAAGCCGTTCGGCGATGAAGCACTTATAAATGAAAGCAGAAAATATACGCTGAATTTTAAAGAAATTGAAAGCGCAAGCGTTAAATGCAGCAGTGATTTTGAAATTATTAACAGCGGCAAAAACCTTGCCGTTAAGCTCGATTTTTGCGACAATGATATTGAAATAGAACTTTGCAATATTAAGCTTATTCAAAAAGAAAATTACAAAGAAAGAGTAATAAATTCTTTTTCACGCTGGCAGGAAAGCACAATTAAAAAATCGAATTGTTACAAGCCGTTTAAAGATAAAAAAACAAAAGAAGAACTTTTAAAAGCCTTAAAAATTTCAAAAGTACCGAAAGATTTAAAATTTCTTTTGTTTGAACAGTTAAACTGCGATTGATAAAAGATACTTGTTAAGGAGTTTGCTATGGAAAACGCACAAACATATACAAAAAAAGAGCGAAATATGTTTTTGACCGGTATGTTCGGTCAAAATATGATTTACAATGTGGTTGCAGTCGGTCTTTACTACTATTTTCAAAATGTAATTTGCCTGCCTGCAATTGCTCTGGGCTGGATATTTGCAATAGCACGAATTTGGGACGCAATCAACGACCCTATAATGGGTTCTATCGTTGACAAAACAAAAACAAAATGGGGCAAATGCCGCCCTTATCTTATTTTTTCTCCTATTGCGATATGCATTATAACCTGCGTAACATTTTTTAACGGTAACTATGCCGAAGCTAAAATAAACGGCAACCACACGACTATGGTACTTATTGTTATGTGGGCAAGCATTTCATACATTCTTTGGGGTATGAGCTACACTGTCGGTGATATACCGCTTTGGGGTATCATTTCCCGTATAACCGAGGATGAAAAGGACAGGTCAACTCTTATTTCTCTTTCAAGAATTATCGCTTCAATCGGCGCAGGTCTTGTAGTTGTATCTATCGTAGCACTTTCGCAGTCGCTCAACACCGCATTAAAACTTGATGTTAACGCTCAAAAGGGCTTTATTATAGTTGCGATTATAACTACAATTATCGGTTCTCTTCTGTTTGAATGTGCAGGTATCGGCACTAAGGAGCGAGTACCTAACACCGGTGAAACAAAAACTATGAAAGAAAGCTTTGCCCTTATGTGGCAGTGCAAACCGTTTCGCCGTATCCTTATCAGCGGTCTTCTTCGTGCGCCGCTTCAACTTATGATGAATATTGCAATGACCCTTTTGACATATTATTATTGTAAAGCTAACCTTGCAAACGCATTTACAAAAGCGGATATTTTTGTTATAGTTCTCATTTTAGGCGGCGGACTTTTTGTAGGTCAGTTCGTTTCAATGGCAATTTCGCCCGCTCTTATGAAAAAATATGAAAGCAAAAAGGTATATAATCTTTTCAGCGGCTTGAGCGCTATTGCATTTGCACTGCTGTTTGTGGTATATTTAATTGCACCGACCGAGCTTTCAAAAATGGGTTTCGTTATTATTGACGGCATCCTTTTCTTCGGCACGGGTATGGGCTTCGGCGGAGTTAATGTTTGCCAGTCCGTTATGATTAGCGACTGTATTGACTATGAGGAATATCACCACGGCTATCGCCCAGACGGCATTTTCTTCTCAGGTCAAAGCTTTATTACAAAGTTTTCAGCCGGCATTTCTTCCATCATTTCGGGTTATGTTTTTGACGCAGTTGGTTATACCGATATCAACATCAGCAAAATGAACGAAGCCATTGCAAACGGTGCAAACTTTGCAAGCGATTTTACATCATATTCAAAAGCTATGTGGTTTTTAATTTCAATTCCGCCTGCTATCGGTATGGTTTTGGCTGTCATTCCTACCCTTAAATATGAAATTGACAAAAAATCGCACGACCGTATGCTTGAAGAACTTGTAAAAAGGCATAAGCAAAACAACAATTAATCTAAGGAGATATAAATTATGGATAAGTTAATCAAAAACATTGAGCACAAAACAGTCCTCACAATCAAGGACGAAGTAAGCTACCAAAAAGGTCAAATCGTAAGCAAAACTCTTGTTCAAAACGACCACCATTCACTCACTCTTTTCGCTTTTGACAAAGGCGAGGAAATCAGCACGCACGAGTCGGGCGGCGACGCTATGGTTGTTGCACTTGACGGTGTCGGCAGAATCACTATTGAGGGCACAGAATACATTTTAAACGAGGGTGAAACAATCGTTATGCCTGCAAAGAAACCTCACGCAGTTTTCGCAAAGGAACAGTTTAAAATGCTCCTTATTGTAATGTTCCCTGAAGAATAATAACTAAAAATCGGGTCGTCAAGAACGACGACCACTACATATTATCTATTAAAAAAGACTGTGAACAATTTTGCTCACAGTCTTTTTATTATGTTAACTCTGCCATATTTACAGGTTCAATATAATCGTCAACATCAAATTTTCTGTCTTTAAAATAATAGTGTCTGTCCTCCTCGGTAATCTCTCGCAAAACTCTGCACGGGTTGCCGACTGCAATAACATTTGACGGAATATCTTTTGTCACTACGCTTCCTGCACCGATAACAACATTGTCACCGATATGCACACCCGGGCAAATAACACTGCTTCCGCCTATCCAGCAATTACTGCCGATTGAAATATCAATGCCGTATTCGTAACCCGAATTTCTGCTGTCGGGATGAATCGGATGACCTGCAGTATAAATAGAAACATTAGGTGCAATGAGCACATTGTCGCCAACCGTAACCTTGCCAACATCAAGCACGGTAAGGTTATAGTTAACCCAAAAGTTATCGCCGACGAAAATATTTTCACCGTAGTCACATCTAAACGGTTGCTCAATAACAAGACCTTTACCTGCGCTTCCCAAAATTGAGCGAAGCACTTCTTCCCTGCCTTTTTCGTCGTCAGGTTCAAGATCGTTATATTTTTTCAGCTTCTTTTTACATTCCATTCTTTTTTCAGCCAAACCGTCAAGCCAAGCTTTGTATGGAAGATTTGCTTTCATTCTTTCTTCTTGATTCATTCGTTTTCTCCTTTGCTGAAATTAATAGTATCAAGCCTTTTAAATTCTTTTTTAAACACAAACAAAAGGTAAATTGCACCGAGCGTCCAGCTAAGCGGTTCGGCAATGCAAGCGCCGAAATATCCCCAAAGCGGGATAAAAAGATAAGCCGCCGCAATTTTTGAAGCAAGCTCCATTGTGCTTGAAATAATCGGCGGAACTTTTCTGTCAACCGACTGAATAGAAAATCTAAGCGTAAACAAAAGCCCCAAAACAAAATAAAATGGTGCGTTAACCCTCAAATACATCTGCGTGTTTTCAAATACAATTTGGGAAGCACTGCCGGTTACAAGCCTTGCAATCTGTCCGCCCGCAAACCATAAAATAAAGAAAGTAATAACCGACCAAATAAGCGAATAAAGCGTACTGTATTTGATTGATTCTTTTATTCTTGAAACCTTGCCTGCGCCGTAGTTTTGACCCACGAATGTTGAGCAGGCAGTACCGATAGTTACAAGAGGCTGCATAAACATTTCCGCAACTTTCCTTGAACCGAGGTGAGCCGCAATAATATCGTCGCCCAGCGCATTAATCGAGCCTTGCATAATGATTGAGCCGATAGAGAAAATCGAGTTCATTATTGCCATTGCCATACCTGCGCCCATCATATTTTTAAACAAAGCATGCGAAAATTTAAAATCTTCACGGGAAAGTTTAATCATCTTAAAATTCTTCAATATAACTATGAAGCAAAGCACGACCGACAAAAACTGAGCGAACACGGTTGCGACTGCCGCACCCATAACGCCCATATTTGTAAATTTAATCAGCACATAGTCAAGCAAGATATTGAGCACACTTGAAAAAATCAAAAAGTAAAGCGGAGTTTTACTGTCACCAAGCGAGCGCAAAATTACCGCTTCAAGATTATAAAGCATTGGCACAATAATAAATGCAAGAATAACCGCTATGTAGCTGTTAGCCTCATCAAGCCTTGCACTCGGAGTGTTTAAAAGTTTAAGAATAGGTTTGCTTGCAAAAATACTGACTATGCAAACAAAAAGTGAAAAAATCACATTAATAAGAAGTGAAATTGCAACACTCTTTTTAAGCTTGTTGTTATCCTTTGCGCCGAAACTTTGAGCGATAATTATACCAAAGCCGCCGTTTAGTCCCCAAGCAAAGCTTAAAACAAGGCTGTTAATCGTTGAGCTTGCACCTATGGCAACAAGTGCGTTATCGCCGAGAATATGACCGGCTATAGCTGTATCAGCAAGATTATAAAACTGCTGAAAAACATTACTTAGCAAAGTCGGAAGCGCAAAAATCAGAAGTAATTTCCAAGTTTTACCTGTAGTTAAATCTTTAGTCTTTGCCATTATTTTTTCTTACCCTTTTTTCTGTTTCTTAAAATAATCATAAATACCATACCGATTAAGCCGCCAACGGCGTTCATCATCATATCCGTCATGGTGTCTACCAAACCGAGGTAGCCGTACTCATTATGATATTTTGAAAGGTCAAACATTGCCGTTTCCTCTCCCGCTCTTGAAAGCTGGAGATTTGTGCCGTGGAAATAGTCCATCAAAAATTCGTAAAATTCCCAGCCTACCGCTATTGAAAGCGCAAACATAATTGAAAACAGCGCCGCCAAAGTTGCCGCGCACTGCCCTTTTTTTCGCTGAATTATGCACGCAAAATCATAGCCGAAAACTGCGCAAACAAAACCCGACATAATATGCATAAAATTGTCAAACCAAGAAAGCTTGTCAAAAAAGCCGAAGTACGAGCCGATTACTATTCCTATAAATATTATAACATTCAGCATAGTTTGGCTCAGCGGCGGCACTTCCTCAATAAAACTGCCGTTGCCGAAAATTTGAAACATATCCCAAAGATGAGTAAATATAAAGCAAAATACACTTTCAAAGCCCATTACCAAATCACCGTGAATAAACGAGTATCCGGCGCAAATAAGCATTGAAAGGCGAACAATTATCCAAAAAACTAATTGCGCCTTAGGTATCTTTTCTATTGGGTCTTTTTTTATTTTGTAAGCCATAATTTTCACCGCCTGATTTTATACGCCTTATTCTATCATATATGTAAAAAAAGTCAATTTATTAAATAAAGTTTAATTTATTTAATTTTTGTAGATTTACTGTCGTTTATTTGATATAATGAAGCTACATTATGAATAATTGCACATAATAGTATATTGTGTTCATTATTTGTTAATTTTCCGGAGGATAATATGATAGAATATACCACAAGATACGATGTCAAAAAGACTATGTATGAAAAGTTTGCAGATTCAGCCGCTCAGCACGCAGATGAAGCTTGCTTTTATTACTATAACAACACAATCACTTGGGCTCAGGCTGAAAAGATGGTTGACCTTTGTGCCGCAGGTATGCTTGCAAACGGTGTCAGAAAGGGCGACAGAGTTATAATTTGCGCGCCTAATATGCCTCAGTGCATTACAGCTATTTATGCTGTTAACAAAATCGGTGCTATTGCGTCAATGCTTCACCCTCTTTCCGTTGCAAGTGAAGCTCAATATGCTGTTGACCTTGTAGGCGCTAAGTTTGCATTTTGCTTTGATGTCAGTGAGAAAGCTTTTAAGGGTATGAATCATCTTACTCTTGTAAGGTGTAAAACCGCCGAATATTTTCCTAAAACTCCATACGGTTTTATCGCAAATCAACTTTATAAAAAGAAGATTAAGGGCAAGACTGCTCCTGCAACCGATGTTAAAAAGAACATTGATTGGAAAGAGCTTTTAAGAGAGGGCAAGGAATACATCGCAAACGGAAACGATATCCCTATTGCCGAGGACCCGCTTGCAGTTGCAGCTATTATGATGACCGGCGGTACAACCGGCAACCCAAAGGGCGTTCAGCTTTGTAACGAAGCTATCAACAACCTTTCATATCAGCTTTGCGATGTTGTTGAAAATGTACTCGGTATGAAATGCGACCCAAAGGAAGACGCTATGCTTACCGCTCTCCCTGTTTTCCACGGCTTCGGCTTTGCACTTTGTATGCATGTTTCAATCTGCACCGGTATGCCTCAGTCACTCTTTCCTCAGTTTGACGCTAAAATGTGCTCAGATGCTATTAAAAAATACGGTCTTAACTACATTTTCGGCGTTCCTGATTTCTTTGAAAAAGTTTATAAGGCAGGTTACCTTAAAGGTATCGATATGTCGAATATGAAGCTTATCGGCTCAGGCGGAGATGTTGTTCCTTATTCTCTTACTGAAAAAATGGATAGACTTCTTAAAGAAAACGGCGCTCACTGCCACTTCGTTTCAGGCTACGGTCTTACAGAATGTGTAACCGTTTGCTCCTTTACCGACCCGAGGAGAGAAGCTCCGCAGGGCTGTATCGGTATTCCTTGCTACAATGTTCAGGCTATGACAGTTGCACCGGGCACTACCGATGAAGTTAAGGGCGAAGACGGCGAACTTTGCATCTATTCTCCTACTCTTATGGATGGTTATTATCACGACCCTGACGAAACCGCAAAGGTTCTTGTTAAGCACCCTGACGGCAAAGTTTGGCTTCACACCGGCGATATGTGCTTTATCGAGCAGGAAACCGGCGACATCTACTACCGCCAAAGACTTAAAAGGGTTTACAAAATCAGCGGTTACCTTGTTTATCCTTCGTTCATTGAGGAAGCCTACAGAGCAATGGCAGAAATTTATGATTGCTGTGTTATCGGCGTAGGCGAAGAAGGACAGACAAAGCTCAAGCTTTTTGTTGTTAAAAACAAGAAGTTTAAGACTGACAGCGACGAAGAACTCAAGGAAAAGATTATAGAATTCGGTATGCAAAACCTTTCAAAATGGTCTGTACCTAAAATCATTGAATTTATCGACGAGCTTCCGAGAACTAAAATCGGCAAGGTAGATTTCAAAGTTTTAAAATAATATAAATCATCGGCGGGTTAACACTTGTTATCCTGCCGATTTTTATTAAATTAATATTACATATCAAAAAAGACTCCCCCGTTTGGAAGAGCCTTAATCTATTAATATTTAATTGGACTTGAAGCGAGATACTTATTAACCATAAGCGCCACTTTAAATACAATAGCGTCGTCAAATTCTCTAAGGTCAAGACCTGTAAGCTTCTTAATCTTTTCAAGTCTGTAAACAAGCGTATTTCTGTGAACGAAAAGCTTTCTTGATGTTTCCGAAACATTAAGATTATTTTCAAAGAACTTTTGAATAGTAAAGAGCGTTTCCTGGTCGAGCGAATCGATAGAACCGCGCTTAAACACTTCCTTCAAGAACATTTCGCAAAGAGTGGTAGGAAGCTGATAAATAAGCCTTGCGATACCGAGGTTTTCATAGCTGATAATAGTTTTTTCAGTGTCAAAAACTTTGCCGACTTCAAGCGCAACCTGCGCTTCTTTAAACGAATGAGCAAGCTCCTTAATGCCTGTTACGCAAGTGCCGATACCGATAATAGCGTTGAAATAAAACTCACTCAAAAGTGTATCGTTGATTGAACGGGCAAGTTTTTCAAGGTCCTTGATGTCAACATTAGGTCTAACCTCTTTAACAAGGGCAATATCGCTTTCGTTAACATTGATAACGAAGTCCTTGCTCTTATCCGGGAAGAAGTTTTGAATAATGTCAAAAACAGAAATTTCCGTTTCCTGGGTTGTCCTGATTAAAAATACAACTCTTGAAGCGTCATTGTTAAAATGAAGTTCACGAGATTTGATATAAATATCACCCGGAAGAATGTTGTCCAAAATTACATTTTTAACGAAGTTTGACCTGTCAAACTTTTCGTCATTGTTTTGCTTAATTTGGTCAAGAGCGACTGCGATAAGCGAAGAATAGTGGCGTGAAAGTTCGTCGGTTCCGTCAACAAATACTGCATATTCAGGACGAACAAGAACATCAAAAGTAGTATATGTTGCGTTGTCAACACAAGTCTGTGAAGAATTAAACACACCAGATGTAACTACGCCTTTCCTAACTTCACCGATTAAGCCAAGCTCACTGCACGCAATAACAGTACCGGTTTCATCAACAACGCCGATAGTCCTGTCAATCGCTTCTCTCATTTGATTAACTATTCCTTGAAATAATCTGTTTGGCATTATATTCACCTCTCTGTTTTATAGGCACTATGCACAAATAAAAAGTGCACAAAAAGTATAAGTCCTACTTGTTAGTATTATACAAGATGTTTAATCAATTTGCAACTATTTTACAAAAAAACTTATATATTTTTGTGCAACTTGTAACCGCACACTGCTTTTTTCCACATTATACACTATATATTGTTAGTGATATTGTTAAAACACATATTTATTGTCACTTTTTGTCGCTTATCATCGATAATTCTTTTTCGCTTATATATCGACATTCGCCCTCTTTCAAGCTTTCGTCAAGATATAAACTGCCCATTTTTATCCTTTTAAGCTCAACAACTTTTAAGTCAAAGCAGCCGAACATTCGCTTAATTTGGTGGTACACCCCCTGTTTAATCTCAACTCTTGCAGTGCAAAAATCGCCGTCTACAGCTTTAAGCTTTGCACCCATACACTTTTCATCTTTGAGCTTCACACCGTTTTCAAACTCTTTTATTACCGTTTCATCAAACGGCTTGTCAAGCTTTGCAATATAAGTTTTGGGTATATGATTTTTCGGCGACAATATCGAATGTGCAAACTCGCCGTCATCGGTAATAAGCAAAAAACCTGTCGTATCCTTATCAAGCCTGCCGGCAGGGAAAAGATTTTTCCTTTTCATGTCAGCGGGCAAAATGTCAATAACACTCTTGTCACCCTTGCCGTCGGATGCCGATATAACACCCTTCGGCTTATTCATCATTATATATACATATTTATTATAGTATATCCTGTTTTCATCTAAAAAAAGCTCGGCGGTATTTTCGTCAAGCTTTTTCTTTGCGTCTTTAAGTGCAACACCGTTTTCGTTTACTCTGCCCGATTTAATAAGCGATATTGCGTCTTTTCTCGATATTTGAAGCGCTGTGGCAACTATTTTGTCTAATCTTTCCATAACTTAAATTTTGTATCAAAGCCTACCAAGTAGCCGTCGGTAGCCGAGGGGTTGCAAATATCTCCGCCGATAAGTACACCATTTGAAACAAGCATATCGGCAATAATATAATCACCCTCTTTGCAGTTTGTTACGGTATATGTGTAAAGCGTTGCTTTTTGACCCTTGTAGGCACTCAAATCAAAGCCTTGATTTTTTTGAATTTCATTATAATTTTTGTATACATCATTCCAGTTTGTCGGAATGGTTATCTCTTTTTTCTCATATTCTTTTGCAAGTTCAAAACCGTAATTTTTTAAATAAGCGCGCCTTTCACTGTCCGTTTTAACGCTTACCGTTGTTGAAACACTCTGAATTTTGTCTGTTTTGTTTGCCGCAAAAGTAATAAGAATAACAAGTATTCCCGTCAGCGCAAGTATAATTCCGAAAATCTTTTTTGCACTGAGTTTAAATGTAAACATCTTCATAAAATCACCTGTTTAATCTTATGAAGAAAATTGAATGAATATTATTTATTATAATAAATTGTTGTCAAATTATATTACCGTAGGGCAGGCGGCTTGCTCCTGCTGAAACTTAATTAATAATATATTCTTCTATCTTATTAAGATAAATAATATCAACCGTTGCGTCAATAACTGTGCCGTCGGCTGTGTATTCCTCGCTGTGAATAACACCGTCATTTCTTATATCTGCAATTATCGAGCCTTTGCTAAACGGAATAAGAAGCTTAATCCGCTTCTTTGTTTGAGGAAGAGCATTTTGAATTGCCAAAAGCAAATCATCAATTCCCTCGCCCGTTTTCGCACTGATTTTAACACTCGTTTTAGCGTCGGCAAACGGAAAAGTAATAGCTGACGGTGAATGTGAAAGGTCACACTTGTTAAACACCGTAATAACCGGAACGCTTATGCTTTCATCAGGGAAAAGCGAAGTCAAAATACTGTTCGTCGTTGCAATATTGTCATAGCACTGCGCACTTGAAGCGTCGCACACATTAAGAATTAAATCGGCATATGTTGCTTCTTCCAAAGTTGAACGAAAAGCGTCAACAAGTTGGTGCGGCAAACGGCTGATAAAACCAACCGTGTCAATAAGCATAATCTGCTGACCGTTTGGCAAAACAAGTTTTCTCGCAGTCGGGTCGAGCGTTGCAAAAAGCTTATCCTCTTGCAAAACGCCTGCGTCCGTAAGCTTATTCATAAGCGTTGACTTGCCCGCATTCGTATAACCTACTATTGCAACGGATATTGCGCCGTTTTTCTTTCGCCTTTCGTGGAGCATATCTCGCCTGCTTTTAACCTTATCAAGTTCTTCTTTAATATTTTGAATTCTGCGCCTGATATGCCTTTTGTCGCTTTCAAGCTTAGTTTCGCCCGGACCTCTTGTGCCGATACCGCCGCCAAGTCGTGAAAGTGAAACACCTTTGCCCGTAAGCCTCGGAAGCGAATATTTAAGCTGAGCAAGTTCAATTTGAAGCTTACCCTCTTTTGACCTTGCCCTACCTGCAAAAATGTCAAGTATTAGCGTTGTCCTATCGATTACTCTCGTGTTAGTTTCATCCTCAAGATTTCTGATTTGAATAGGCGTAAGTTCGTCGTCGGCAATAATAAGGTCAATTTCCGAGTGGTCGCAAAAGCGTGTAATATCATACAAAAAGCCTGTGCCGACATATGTTGCAACTTCCGGTGTAGGTCTTTTTTGAACGGAAGTACCGACTACCTCAGCCCCTGCCGTTTTTGCAAGTTCTTCAAGCTCCCTGAGTGATATATCCGCATTAAACCTACCCGTATCAACAGATATTAAAAGCGCACGCTCTTTCTTTTCATCAGTATTGTTAATTTCCATCTTATTTACTAACAAGCTCCTGTAATACTTTATTTGCAATAGGTCCTGCAGTTTGCGAACCGGAGTTACCGTGCTCAACAAGAACAACAAATGCATACGGATATTCTTCATCGTCCATAAAGCCTACAAACCACGCAGTATTGTGCGAGTCGATATTATCTATTTGAGCAGTACCCGATTTTGCACAAAGGTGAAGTCCTTTATAATTATAATCGCCATACTGAGTTTTAACATTATTTCTCAAAAGTTTTTTCATTTGGCTTGCTGTGTCGCTTGCAAGAATCGGAGTTTCTTTAGTCGTAAAGCCAAGGTCAAGTGCCTTGCCTGCCTTCGTTGCAAAACTTTCAACCATATTAACGGACACTGCCTTGCCGTCATTTGCTATTGCGCCTGCAAGCCTGAGCATTGCAATAGGAGAAACGAGCGTATCGCCCTGACCTATACCTGTCCAGCCAACATAATCGTCGGCATCGCTCTTTTCAAGGAAGAATCTGCCTGTTGAAGAAGTGATGTCGCCGTTTACCGAAACTGCGGAAGTAAGACCGAGTTCTTTAGCCGTATCGGCAAGCTTTTCAGGTCCGAGTTCAATCGCAATTTGCGCAAATGTCGAGTTGCACGATTTTGCAAGCGCTTGCTCAAAAGTAAGTTTGCCGTGCCTTGCGTTACATTCAATCGGTGTGCCCGAACCCGGGTCGTATTCACCCGTGCACCTAAATGTTCTGTCGTATATATCGGAAATATTTTCAATAGCGCAAATCGCAGTCACAATTTTAAAAGTAGAACCCGGAGTGTAAAGACCGGTCAAAAGCCTGTTGATATACGCACCCTCGTACGCTTCATTGTCGTCAAGGTCGCTCGGTTTATTTTGCGGGTCATAACTCGGTGTCGAAACCATAACAAGAATTTCACCTGTTTTGTAGTTCATTACACCCACTGTGCCTGCCTTATAATTTGAAAGCGCTTTGTATGCCACATCGCAAGCATCTGCGTCAAGAGTAAGCTGCATATCGTTGCCGCTTCCGTTTTTAACAACACTATATATACCTGTTAAAGAATTATAACCTGTAAGCTTAGCTTTATACACATTTTGTACACCTGTAGAAATAAAGCCTTGAAGGTCGCCTACAGCGTGGAGTGTAGCTTTTCTTGTTGTGAGAGAATCGTTATATTCTCTCTTTCCGTTATTTGTTTCTGCAAGGCTTCTTCCGTTTCTGTCGGTAATTTTGCCCGCGCCGATAAGCTCGCCGTTATAGTAAAGATGGCTGTTATAAGGTTGCATAACCCAACTGTCGCCGTCGCTCAAAAGGCTGTAAGTCATAAAGCCCAAACCAAAAACAAAAGCAAACACAAGTATCCAGAGGAATATACCCCTTCTTGTTATCATTTTCATTTCTTCTTAGCACCTCCGAGATAACTGTAGGTACGCACATCACTCGCCTTAATAAACGCAAGCACAAGCCAGCAACTCATAAGCGAAGTACCGCCCTGGCTTACAAAAGGAAGCGTAACACCCGTGAGCGGCAAAATATCGGTAATACCGAATATATTAAGCGCGCACTGGAAAAGGAGCATACCTGCGCCCGCAACTGCGGCTATAGAATAGAATGTACTTCTTGCGGCGATAGAATTAACAAGCGCCGACACTGCAATCGCAACAAAGGAAAGCACAAGCACAATGGCGAATATATATCCCCATTCCTCGCAAATAACACCGAAAACATCATCGGTATAAACAAGATAATTATCAAAAAACCTTCTTATATTTCCATTGCCTATTCCAAGACCCAAAAGACCGCCCGAAGCAATACCGGTCAAAATATGAGTTTGCTGGTAGCCTTTGCCGTACGGGTCCTCCCAAATATGGCGATAAACGGAAAAACGAGCCGTAACATAAGGCTTATACTTAATTACAATAGCGCCGCCGAGACCTGCTGCCGCAACAGCCAAACCCGCCGTTTTTATATCGCCCGAATTCATAAATGCAATAATCAAAAATGTAACGAAAAAGATAAGTGCCGCACCGAAGTCACGCATAAGTATAAGTGCACCTACGCAAGCAACCGAAAAGATGATGAAACGGATAATATTCTTGCTTGTTTGTATTTTTTCAAGCGTAGCCGCACCTACAAAAATAAATGCAACCTTAACAAATTCAGACGGCTGAAGTGTAAACGAGCCTATGCTTATCCAGTTTCGTGCGCCGTATTTTTCACTGCCGAAAATAAGGTTTACGGCAAGAAGGAGTATACCTGCAATCGCAACCGGCAACCTCAGCTTCATACAAAGGTCAACATCGCCGAGAATAAAGGTAAGAACCGTAAACGCAACAACGCTGACTGCTAAAATTATAAGCTGTTTAAAGCAAGCGTCCGGGTTAACCGAACCTATAACCGTAAGTCCGACGCCCGAAAGGAAGAATGCAATAAACTCAAGTTCAAAGTTTCGCCTGTGCAAAATGATATAAAAAGATGTAACATATATCCACTCAAGCGCAATTAAAACAACGCTTGAAGCCATCGCTTTGAGTGAAAAACTATCGTGTGCACCGGCAGCTTCAAACCCTGTAATAAGCTGAAAAATACTTAACACAAAAAGCATTGCGAAGTTATTAATCGGCTTTATATTTGGTATTTTTTTAGCCTTTTTTGCCATTTATCTTACTCCTTATTATTTTTCGTAGAAAACAAATACTCTGTCACCGAATGTAATTGTATCCTCATCAAATATGAGCTGTGGCTGAGTAATAAATCTGCCGTTAAGCTTAGTTCCGTTGTGACTGTTGAGGTCCGACAGCGCCCAACCCCTTGAAGTCAAATGTATTCTTGCGTGCTCACTGCTGACAGTGTCAAGATTAATTTGAATATCGGCTTCATTTCCTCTGCCGATAAGCACATCTTTTTTCCTTAAATAAATAGGTCTGTGAGTTTTGACATCAACCAAAACCGCATATGCCACATTACTGCTCGGTTGCTTAAGCTCCGTTGCGGCATTTCGCATTTGGTTTTTCGACTGAGTTGAAACAGCTTCGGCGCATAAAAATTTAAGCGGTATTGAGCCGATAGTAATTATATCCCCGTCCTCAATCGTTGCACTGCCGTTGATTTTTTTGTCATTAACCTTAACACCCGTTTTTGAAAAAGTATCGGTTATAACCCATTCTTTTCGCTTTTTTGCAATAACGGCGTGAAAACGGGAAACATTCGGCATAGGCAAAACAATGTCGTTAGATTTACTTTTGCCGATAGAGGTTTCCCAGCGGTCAATATCAATAATCGAGCCGTTGTTTTGGTCAACAAGCTGAGCAAGCTTGTGAAGCCTCGGTCTGTTTCTGAAAAGAGATATTATGCAGGTAAAAAGAATTATTACAGCTAATATAGGCAGTACATATCTGAGCACGCCTGTAAGTAAAGTCATTATCGACTCCAAGCCGGTCACTCCTTAAATTATATATTTTAAAATTAAGTATCAAATAATTATATCAACAATATCGTTTCCAGTCAAATATTTTGGAAAATTTTAATAATTTTATAACATCATAAATCACATTTTTGCATATCAGGTAAAAAGCACACTGAAAAACGGATATTATTCTCCCGTCAAAGTGAGAAACCGACCAAACCACTCCCGACTTTGATAAAATCGTTCCGATAAGTAAACTTTATAATGTAAGCGTAAATGAAATTTTCGGTGAAGAAAAAGAAGAAGCGCAAATAAATAAAAGTATTGATAATCAAAATAACGACAGTATGTCAAAAAAAGAAATGTTTGAGCTTAATCGAAAATACAAAAAGAGATTTGCAATTTTGCTTTCAGTCGCAATATGCCTTTACATTTTATCTGTAATTCCGTTTATAGTATTTGAAAGTACGACTTTAATGATAGTAACATTTTTCGTTATTGCAGGCAAAGGAAAAATTTCTAATTAAATTAAACCGGCAAAAAAGATAACAAATTTAATGGCGAAATTAAAGATAAAACTCTTTCACTTGATGAAAATTACGGCAAAGTAACCGTCGAATTAAAATCAATATTCAACAATTTCGGCATTAACGCTCTTAAAACAGTTGTCAGCGTTGCGCAAAATTTCAATTATCCTATTGACATTTCTTCAAGCGTTGGCGATGTTAATTTTCAAATACCCTTCGCCTCAAAACTTGATGTAGACCTTGACACAGGCGATTTTAACGTTCAAAACCTCGGCGGCAAATTTGACATAAACACCGATACAGGGGATATAAATGTAAACTAAATTATAGTTTGCGTCGTCACAAACTCCGCATCACTCGTGACGAATTTCTTTA
>CAVKLC010000011.1:0-51888 GCA_963657005.1 bacterium
TTTGGAGTCTCGTGTCTCTTGTGCTTACGCACAATTCACTCAAAGCCGTCAACCTATTATAAAAATTTATAATAAGGGAGTACCGATTTCTCGATACTCCCAAAAATGAATTAATATATACCTTGTGCCATCATGGCTTCGGCAACTTTTTCAAAGCCTGCAATATTTGCACCTGCAACAAGATTGTAGCCAAGACCGTATTTTTCAGCCGCTTCAACCGAATGTTTATGAATATTAATCATAGCTTCGTGAAGCTTTGAATCAACTTCTTGCGCACTCCAAGAAAGGCGCTGGCTGTTTTGGCTCATTTCAAGACCCGATACGCAAACACCGCCTGCGTTAACTGCTTTTGACGGAGCGACAATTACACCGTCTTTGTCCATCAAATAGTTAAGTGCTTCTTCCGTTGTAGGCATATTTGCAACTTCAATATAATATTTAGTACCGTTTGCGATAATCTGCTTTGCTTCGGTAATTCCTATTTCATTTTGAGTTGCGCAAGGCATAACAATGTCAACTTTAACGCCCCAAGGCTTTTGACCTTTATAAAACGGAACGCCGAATTTGTCGGCATAATCTTCGCATCTGTCCCTGCCGCTTGCACGCATTTCAAGAAGATAATTAATCTTTTCTTCCGTAATAATGCCGTCCTTGTCATATACATATCCGTCCGGACCTGAAATTGTAACGGGAACAGCGCCAAGCTCGGCAAGCTTTTTGCAAGCACCCCAGGCAACATTGCCGAAACCCGATATGCCGACTGTTTTGCCTTTTAATGCATCGTTTTCGTGCTTGAGCACTTCGCAAAGATAATATACTGCGCCGTAACCTGTTGCTTCCGGACGAATGAGCGAACCGCCGTAGGAAAGTCCCTTGCCGGTTATAACACCGTTTTCAAATGCGTCCGATATTCTTTTGTATTGACCGAATAAAAAGCCTATTTCACGAGTACCTACGCCGATATCACCTGCAGGAACATCGACATTAGGACCGATATGGCGGTAAAGTTCTGTCATAAACGCTTGGCAAAATCTCATAATTTCACCTTTGCTTTTTTCCCTCGGGTCAAAGTCGGAACCGCCCTTCGCACCGCCCATAGGCAAGCCTGTAAGCGAATTTTTAAATGTTTGCTCAAAACCGAGGAAATACATTATGGAACTGTTAACGCTCGGATGAAAACGCAAGCCACCCTTGTACGGACCTATGCTTGAATTAAACTGAACACGGTAACCACGGTTGATTTGAGTTTTTCCTGCGTCGTCAACCCATGCAACTCTAAAGGTAATGAGCCTGTCGGGTTCTGCCATTCTTGCAAGCAAGTCATCTTCAACATATTCTGGATGCTGTTCAATAACTTTTTCAAGTGAACGGAAAACCTCTTTAACGCACTGTATGTATTCAGGTTTTGCATTATCTCTTCTTTCTACTGTCTTAATTACATTTTCAATATATTCGTTCATAAATATGACCCCTCTCAAAATAATGAATTTTGGTGAGCGGCTACTCACCACGTCTTTAATATAACACTATCACGAAAAAAATCAATATTTTGTCAAAAAGTCTGTATAAAATAAATAAAAATCGAGCTTTTTTAGTTTGTAACAAATAAAAAAGAAAGTGCCCAAAAACGGACACTTTCCAAAAATTTATTACTTTTAAATTAATAGGCTTTTTTGTGCATTTTTAAAATACGCCAAGTGCCTGAAGCAAAAGCACGATAAGAAGGGCAGGAGCAACAACTTTTACCATTGCGATATAAATATATTTTCTGCCGAATTTTTCACCGTTCTTTGTAACTTCGTCAATAACGGTCTTAGGCTTAGCGACCCAGCCGATAAGAATACAAGTAAGAATTGCGACGATCGGCATAAGAATGTTGTTGCTGAAGTAGTCAAACAAGTCAAGAATTTGACCGACCGAGCCTGACGGAAGTTTAATTTCAAAGTAGAATACATTGTAGCCGAGGCAAACAATGATGCCAAAAATTACTGCGTAAGCCGTAACGAGCACTGCACTCTTTTTTCTGCTAAGCTTAAATTTATCCATAATACTTGCAACAATGGCTTCCATAATCGATACAGAAGATGACACAGCCGCAAATATAACCATAAGGAAGAAAAATATGCCGATGACCGTACCGATAGTTCCCATTTGGTTAAATACTTTCGGAAGCGAAATGAACATAAGTCCCGGACCTGCACTCATTCCCTCAGTTCCCGCAAAAACATAAACTGCCGGCACAATCATAAGACCTGCAAGTATAGCAACTATTGTGTCAAATATTTCAATTTGGTTAATCGATTTGTTAATATTTGTTTCATCAGGTACATATGAACCGTATGCAACCATAATACCCATAGCAACGCTGATAGAGTAGAAAAGCTGACCCATAGCGTCCATAATTACAAGGAAAAACTGCTTAACCGTTACGCCTTTAAAGTTTGGTATCAAGTAAAGCTTCATACCCTCTAAGCCGGTTCTTGTAACGCCTGTTGCATCATCTGTATAACTGAGCGTTAATGAAAAAACGGAAATTCCGATAACAAGCACAATAAGAATAGGCATAAGAATTTTGCCCATTTTTTCAATACCCTTGTCAACACCTGCAATAACTACGCCTGCGGTTGCCGCAAGGAAAACAAGAAGCCAAATAATCGGCTGAACTTTATCACTTATAAAGTTTGTAAAATAGCCGTCTGTTGCCGCCTGCGAACCTTGACCGCTTATAAATGTTATAAAATATTTGCATACCCAGCCGCCGATAGCGCAGTAATACGGCAAAATGATTATCGGAACAAGTGTTGCAATCGTACCCAAAAAGCCGAATTTTTTGTTAATCTTACCGTAAGCCGTAAGCGGACTTTGCTTTGTTTTTCTGCCTATTGCAATTTCAGTGGTAAGAAGTGTAAAGCCGAATGTTACAACCAAAATAAGATAGCAGAAGATGAATAAGCCGCCGTTATCCTTTGCCGCCAAATACGGAAATCGCCAAATGTTACCGAGACCTACGGCACTGCCGGCAGCGGCAAGAACGAAGCCGATAGAACCTGAAAAAGTACCTCTCTTAGTTTTACTCATATTTTTCTCCAATCAATAGTAATATGCTCCTAATTATATATATTATCAGTTTATAAATCAAGTCACCGAGATATCACTTTAAATCGCTAAATAAATGCCGTGTTGCTTTTTAAGAAAATTGTAGATATAATAAAATTAAAAATGACAGGGGAATTAAAATGAAATTTAAAAATATTTTTTCACTTATTTTGGCAATTATTATGTCTTTTTCTTTTGCAAGCGTTTCTTATGCCGAACAAACAAGCGAAAAGTTAACGCAAACGACTGCCAAAGAAGAAAACGATATTGAAAAAAGAGCGGAAGAAATACTTTCTTCAATGACGCTTGAAGAAAAAGTTGCTCAAATGTTTATGGTTTATATGCCAAGCAAAAATGCCGCAAAAATTCAAAAGAAATATCAATTCGGCGGCTATCTTCTTTTTGCCGAGAATTTCAAAAATAACTCTTATTCTAATAAAAAGAAGCAAATTAAAGCTTATCAAAATGCGTCAAAGCTCAATATGATTATCGCAGTTGACGAAGAGGGCGGAGCTATTAACCGTGTTTCACTTTATAAACAGTATCGTAAAACTCCTTTTTTATCCCCTCAAAAATTATATTCTAAGGGAAAATATAAAAAGATAAAAAGCGACACGAGGGAAAAAGCAGACCTCCTTCTCGACCTCGGTATCAATACAAACCTTGCACCGGTTGCCGACACTCCGTATAAAAAGAGCGATTATATTTATTACCGTACTTTCTCCACTTCAGCCAAGAAAAACAGTAAATACATAACAACCGTTGTTAAAGAAATGGACAAGAAAAACCTTGTCAGCACATTAAAGCATTTCCCAGGTTATGGCAATAACGGTGACACTCACAGCCAAATTATCCGTGATAAAAGAAAGCTTAAAGAGTTTAAAAACCGTGACCTTTTGCCGTTTGAAGCAGGTATTGATGCGGGGGCTGATATGATTATGGTAAGCCATAACATAGTAAATGCATTTGATAAAAAGTATCCTGCATCCCTTTCAAAAAAGGTGCATAACTATTTAAGAAATGATATGTGCTTCGACGGTGTAATTATTACCGACGGTTTGGCGATGGCAGGCGTTGTTGACTTTGTAGGCGGCGATACAGGCAAAGCGGCGGTTAAAAGCGTTCTTGCCGGTAACGATATGCTTTGCGCAGATGATTATAAAGTGCAGTATAATGCAGTGCTTGAAGCGGTTAAAAACGGCAAAATTAAAGAATCGCAAATTAACAAAAGCGTTAAACGAATTCTTATAATGAAACTTAATAGGAATATTATTGAATAACTTTATACCGTAGTGGCTAACATCGTTAGCCCTTAAAATTCCAATCAAAAAAGGTGTTGAAATTAATCAACACCTTTTTCTTATACTTTGTTGTTAACTTATCAATCAGCCTGTTCCATCATTTTTTCACGCTTAGCTTCAAGTTCTTTTTGAGCCTGTTCCTTAACTTTACCTGTGTAGTTGTTAAAGAACATAGGAATAATTGTAAGAAGGAAGCCGACAGCAGGAACGATAGTTACAAGTGCTAAAAGCATTTTTTGAGTGTCAACAGATTGCTCAAAGAAAATCTGCCTGCCTGCATTGTCAACGAGCGATTTGTCAACTGCTTTAAAGTCTGTTCCGTCAAGAATTTGACCGAATACGAATGTAGCTACAGCGGCATTGACTTTTGAAAGGAAAGTTTGGAATGCAAAGCAAACACCTTCTTGCCTTTCGCCCGTTTTCCATTCAAGATAGTCAACAGAATCGGCTATAAGAGCATAAGTGATAACATTATAAATGCCGAGCGGAAGACCCATAAGGAAGAGGAATACCCAAAGGACATAAATGTTAGCCTTTGTAACATCTTTTGCCATAACTACATAGCAAAGCGCATGAACCACAAGACCGAAAAGTGCCGAGCCGATGTAGATTTGCTTGAGCGAAAACTTCTTTCTAAGGATAGGGAAGATAGCCATTGCAGGTACCATACCAACACCGATTGCAACCGTAAGAGTTGTTACAATAGTTCCACGAGGTATCCAGAAGTCATAAGCTGCGGCTGCGTCAACATTAGGTATAAGTGTTGTTTGCGCACCCGGTAAGAAATCTTGGAAAATCTGAGTAAAGTCAGTGTAGTTTTGAATGATGATGTAGTTACCGATATAGTCGGCGCACTGGTTAGCTGTTACCATTGTTGAACCTAAAATTGCTGCGAAGATAACAATGATGAGAAGTTTGTTTTTGCCAAGAACAACAAATGTTTCTTTAAATGACGGAGTGTGGTCCATCTTAGGTACTCTTTCTTCAGAAACAAAGAAGATAAGAATTGAAAGACCGCAGCCGAGAAGCGCAAAGATAAGACCGCTAACAAAGAAACCCTTTGTGTAACCCATATTGCTCTGATAAAGAATCGGAACGAGAAGGGCAGGGAGGATACCGCCGAATGTTGAACCTAAACGAGCGGTAGAAATGAAAGATGTTCTTTCGCTTTCAAGCGGAGTGATTACAGATGAAAGACCCCAAAAAGGTACATCCTGAATTGTAAACGCAACGCCCCAAAGAATGTATGTAACGAGCGCCCAAACAAAAGCGGCTGTTGAACCCTCTTTAAACGGAGCAGAGAAAAGCGCTATTGTTGTTATTGCGATAGGAACAGGTGCAAACAAAAGGTAAGGCCTCATTTTACCCCATTTTGATTTTGTTCTGTCAACAATCATACCCATAACCGGGTCGTTAAGTGCGTCAAATACACGACCGATAAGAATAATTGTTGTACCTTGTTTAAGTGTAAGTCCCGCACCGTTTTGGAAAAATACGAGTGTGAACATTGACATAAGGGTATATATACCCGAACGACCGAATGCACCGACTGTAAAGCAGATGCGTTCTTTCATAGTTAAATATTTTTTAGTTTCAGCCATTTATTTTCTCCTTTTAATTATTGCAGGGAAAATAACCGGAGCTTCTTCGCCTGCGTTTTGCATTTGCTTTAATAATAAGTATTTAAGCTCTTGCCTGATGTGCCTATACCTTGAATCTTTAATGAGATTAACTTTTTCGTTAGGGTCTTTTTCTAAATCGTAAAGATAATCTTCAAAATACACTTTTGCCTGATGGTGCGCATAGCCTGTGATTGCCGCGTCACGAACTTCATATTTAAACCTGTCGGTTCTTATTGCTCGTGAGTTTGAAGCTTCGCTTATTTGCATAAATACGCAGTCACGCTTAGCGTTTTGGTCGTCAACTTGCTTGTTTAAGTCGGCGCCCATATATGATTTAGGAATAGGTATATCAGCCATTGAAAGGAGAGTAGGCGGTAAGTCAATAAGTGAAGAAAGCCTTTCTTCCTTTTTGCCGCCGACAAATTTGCCGCCCTTAATAATAAGCGGAGTGTGAGTTGCACTTTCGTGGCAACTGCGCTTGTATTCAGGGTTTCTTGTTTTAAAATGACTTCCGTGGTCGGATGTGTAAATAATAATTGTATCGTCGTATATTCCGAGTTCTTTAAGCTTGTCAACAAGCCTGCCCACATTGTAGTCGAGCCTGTTAATAGCAGAAATATAGTCCGGATACATTTCCTTGTAGTCGCCCTTTAAAAATGTTAAATCGTCAGGCAAAGGATAATCTTTATATTTATCAACGGTAGGCTTGTAACCCTCATATGTATGCCGGTCGTTTTGATGGTGTGGCTCAAGCTGGCTTACAAACATAAAGAAAGGCTTTTCCTTATCTCTGTTGTCAAGAAACTCAAGCGCAAAATCGTTAATGCAGTCGGCGCGGTAACCTTTAAAATCAATCTTGTTTCCGTCGCCGTCAAACACATATCCGTCATATCCGTGCGAAGTGAATTCAAGCACATCGGCTGCTCGCCAATAGTGGTATTCACCTTGCTTGTTTTTAGGCACCGCCGTGCTTTCGCAGTGAAGACCGATACCCGGTAATCTGTTTGAAGCCAAATGCCATTTGCCGATGTATGCAGTTTGATAGCCTGCTTCGTTAAAGTAATGAGCAAGCGGTGTAATGTCGCTCGGAAGCGGAATACCGTTCCAATAACATCCGCACTGAGTAGCGTAAACACCCGATTGCAAACACGCTCTTGCAGGGCCGCATACCGGCTGGCAGGTAAAGTTGTTTTCGAACTTTACACCCTCGCTTGCAAGCTTGCAAAGGTTTGGCGTTACTTCTTCATTGATCGTGTCCCAACGCTGTTGGTCAGAAAAATAGAAGATGATGTTCTTTTGTTTCATAATTTCCCCCTTAAAAGTTTTTTGTTAAGCTATAAATCCTGCAACCGCATTGTAAAAATTAACAATCGCAATCGCAGTAACAACTGCCGTAAAGACAGTTTGAATTACTTTTTCATTGCCTTTTTTATTCATTTTAGCACCGAAAATTCCGCCGACAACCGCGCATACTATCGCCACAATAAGAGTTACAATGTCAAACTCGGGAATAGTATGAGTTACGCCGAGCGTAACAAGCTTTGAAAGCTGGCTGAAAAATATAGTTCCAACACTGTATACAGCGGCTTCCTTAACCGTCATTGAAAAGAAAAGCACTAAGAATGCAACATTAATCGGACCGCCGCCGACGCCTAAAAACGAAGCAATAAAGCCGAGAGTTAAACCGACAATTACAATCAAAATCAGGTTTTTAACCTTAAAACTCTTGGCATTTTTAACATTAATATATACAACGCTTGCAATAAGCAAAACGCCTAAAACAAGACCCTGAATACTCTTTAACATATTGTTGTTAAATATACCGAGAAGGTAATCAAAAAGCTTTGAGCCGAGTATTCCGCCGATAATGGCGCCGAGTGAAAGAGATAAAATAAGCTTAAAATCAATTTTGGTTTTAGACTTAATGTGCTTTACCGTTGAACTGATACTCATACTGAAAACAGCACAGGCAGAGTAAAAGTTAACAATATTGATAGGGTCTTTGCCGATAAGGTCGAGAAGCGGTTTGATTATTACACCGCCGCCAAGACCTACATACGCACCCATAAAAGTCGCAAAAATAATTATTATTCCGTATATAATTGTTGTCAACTTGTCCACCTGCCAATAAAAACGCTTTTACTATTATATATTAACTTAACACTTTAGTCAATAAAAATAAGCTTTATATACTGTTTACGGCATAAAAGTTGCTTTCCCAGGCTGGAATGTAAACGCTGTGCCTGAAATATAATTTGTAATTTTCGTCAAGTTCCAATATTTTTTTACCCAGTGCAAACAAATCTTCATTCCTGTGATAAGCGCAAACATAAAGCTTTGGCAAGTATTTTTTTATCGTATTTTCGGCACCGCAAAGTGCCTTCATTTCCGAACCCTCAATGTCCATTTTTATCATAGTTACGGGATAGTCGATAAGGCTGTCAATATCGGTCACTTTAACAGGTACACCATCGGCTGAAATGTGCGAATTTCTGCTTTGCTCTTTTGCAAAAATAAGCGTGTCTTTTTTGTCCCAAGCCCCCATATTAAGAGTTTCGATATTTTCCACATCCTTTGTGTTTTTTATAAGCTTTTTGTAGCTTTTAGTGTCCGGTTCAAGCGCAATGATTTTGCTGTATTTACCGTTTGTAAAACTTGTAAATTCTCTTATAGAATCGCCGTCATAAGCGCCCAAATCAACTATTGTTTCACTCTCGTTTAACTTCAAAATATCGCTGTAAACCTCGTTCTTGTCGCAAAAAGAGTTGAGCAAATAATCAACCTTTCCGCTCACTTTAAAATTGAGGATGTCAACATAAACTTTTTTGCTTTTTTCGTCTGCAAGGCGGTTATAAACAAAGTTAAAATCGGCGTCGTGTTCTTCAACATATTCTCTTGTAAAAAGACCGCCGCCCGCAACAGGCACATCGGGTGCAAAAACCTTGTGTTTACTGTTGATTTTTTTTATATTTTCAATCACATTTTCAAGGTGGGTTGCGAAT
This sequence comes from bacterium, assembly GCA_963657005.1. GTDB lineage: Bacteria > Bacillota > Clostridia > Oscillospirales > Acutalibacteraceae > Eubacterium_R. The sequence goes on from CAVKLC010000011.1 coordinate 9,022, forward strand.
GCTAAAACAACATTAAAATCATCGTATTTTTCGCAAACTTCGCTGTATTTAAGCACCTTGTAGCCTAAAAACGAATGACCCCTTACAAATTCATCGCTTGCAAATATTTCGCTGACTTTTACACCGTATTCGCTGAGATTTGCAATGATTTTTTCAGCCCCGTTTCCCATACCGTAAACCATGACGGGCTTGCCGTCATTTGCCAAAAAGTCCCAAACATTTTGCTCTTTAATTAATTCAATCATAATTTTCTCCGATTATTTTGTTAAAATGATTATAGCATAAAACAATACTCTTTACAAATATAAAAAAATATTATATAATAAATTTTGATTGAAAATAATAATTTATTGGAGGAATGTGCCTATATGGGCAGCAGCCTGAAAAATCTTTTTAAAAGAGAAAGCTCAACCGAAGAAGAAATAAAGCAACTTGTTGAGGAAGATGAGCATATCGGCGAGCTTGAAAAGAAGCAGAGAGATATGATTAACAATATCTTTGAGTTTGACGATATTGACGCAGGTGATATAATGACCCACAGGAGAGATATTGTAAGCGTTTCGGTCAGTTCAAGTATTGTTGACGCTGTTAATATTGCGATTGAAAACGGCAATTCAAGGCTTCCCGTTTATTCAAACGACCTTGACAATATTTGCGGTATTCTTTATGTTAAAGATTTGCTCAAGTTTGTAGCTTTGCCTATCTCAGCCTACGATAAGCTGGCTGATTTCGTTCGCAAACCTCTTTTCGTGCCGGAGTCTATGCCGTGCGGCAAGCTTTTTGCCAAAATGACGGAAACGAGGACTATGCTCGCAATCGTCATTGACGAATACGGTCAAACCTGCGGTCTTGTCACTATGGAAGACATACTTGAAAGTATAGTCGGAAATATTTGCGACGAGTATGACGAGGAAGAGCAGAGCGGTGTAACAAAAATTGACGAAAAAACATTTATTTTTGACGGCTTTACCGATATTGACGAGGTTTCGTCCGTTTTAGGTGTAAAACTTCCGAGCGGCGATTATGACACGGTTGCGGGCTTTGTTATCAGCCTTTTGGGCTATTTGCCAAAGGAGGACGGCGAGCTTCACAGCGTTAAATATGAAAATCTCATTTTCACCGTTGATAAAGTCAGCGACTGCAGAATAAAGAAAATCAAAGTGGAAGCGGAATAATTTATTTAGATAGAAGAAGATTTATGGCAGAAAAAATAATTGAATTTGAAGCTATGGAGCAGGCGGTGAGCCTATTCGGAAGCTTCGACGAAAATGTAAAGTTAATAGAAAACGAGTATGATGTTTCAATCATTTCCCGCGGAAGTGAGCTTAAAGTTGTCGGCGGCGAGGAAAATGTTGATAAGGCGTCGAGGGCGCTTCATTCGCTTTTGACTTTAATCAACAAGGGTGAAAGTCTTACGGCGCAGAATGTTCGTTATGTTCTCACTCTTGTTAACGAAGGCAACGAAGAAAAAATAGCGTCAATGAGCGGCGGCTCGATTTGTATAACTACTAAGGGCAGACCCGTTAAGCCTAAAACGCTCGGTCAAAAAAGGTACTGTGAAGCGATTAAAAACAATACAATCACTTTCGGCATAGGTCCTGCGGGTACGGGTAAAACTTATTTGGCGGTCGCAATGGCGGTTACGGCTTTCAGAGCGAAAGAGATTGACCGTATTATTTTAACAAGACCTGCGGTTGAAGCGGGCGAGAAGCTCGGCTTTCTTCCGGGTGACTTGCAAAGCAAGGTTGACCCTTATTTAAGACCTCTTTATGACGCTTTATTTGATATGCTCGGCGCTGAAAATTTCCAAAAGTATCAGGAACGCGGCGCTATTGAGGTTGCACCTCTTGCATATATGCGCGGTCGTACTCTTGACGACAGTTTTATAATACTTGATGAGGCTCAGAATACCACGCCTGAGCAAATGAAAATGTTTTTAACCCGTCTCGGTTTTAATTCCAAGATGGTTATAACGGGTGATATTACCCAAATAGATTTGCCTGACGGTAAAAAGTCGGGTCTAAAAAAAGTAATGCACATTCTTCGTAATGTCAACGATATAGCTATTTGTAAATTTGACCAAAAGGATGTTGTTCGTCACAAGCTTGTGCAAGATATAGTAAATGCTTACCAAAAATACGAGGAGGACAAGAAAAATGGACGCAGTTAAAGTAATAATTTCCAACGACCAAAAAGCAGTAAAAATACCAACCGGAATAAGAATGTTAATCAGGCGCTGCTGTCATGCCGTACTTGAACTTGAAAATTTTGAGGGTTCGGCTGAAGTAAGTGTTCGTTTTGTTGATAATGAGCAAATTCGTGAACTTAACAAGCAGTATCGCAATATTGATAAAGAAACAGATGTTCTCTCTTTCCCTCTCGGTGAAAACGGCGAATATGACATCAACCACGACACCGGCGCAAAGCTTTTGGGCGATATAGTTATCTCTGTTCCAAAGGCTATGGAACAGGCAGAGCTTTATAATCACCCGCTTCAAAGGGAAATCGGTTTTCTTACCGTTCACTCAATGCTTCACCTTTTGGGTTACGACCATGAAAACGGAGGACTTGAAGCAGTACATATGCGTGAAAAGGAAGAAACCGTACTTACTCAAATCGGCTGGAAGCGTGACAACAGCTATTATATGGGAGACGAATAATGACAAAAACAGCTTTTGTAGCTATTGTAGGCAAACCGAATGTCGGTAAGTCATCGCTTCTTAACAAGATGCTCGGTCAAAAAATTGCAATAGTATCATCAAAACCGCAAACCACAAGAACAAAAATTATGGGTGTACTTACTCAGGGTGAAACTCAGCTTGTTTTTACCGATACACCCGGTTTTCATAAGCCTCACAATAAGCTTGGCGAAAAAATGAATGAAGCAGTGGGCGATACCGTCGGAGGCGTAGACGCTTGCCTTTTTATTACCGAGCCGAGGGGGGAACTTAACGAGCAGGAACTTCAGCTTCTCGATATGTTTAAGAAGCAGAAAATGCCCGTTATTCTTGCAATCAATAAGATTGATATGATAAACGATAAGGAAGAACTTTTAAAAAGAATCGTTTATTTAACTTCTTTTTACGACTTTACTGCGGTTGTACCTGTAAGTGCAACCGAGGGCGACCATGTTGACGAGCTTATTGACGAACTTGATAAGCTTGCGTTTGAATCGCCTCACTTTTTCCCTGACGATACTCTTACCGACCAGCCTGAAAGGGTGCTGGCGGCTGAAATTATAAGAGAAAAAATTCTTCGTTTAATGGATAAGGAGATTCCGCACGGTATTGCAGTTGCGGTTGAAAAAATGCGTGAGCGTGACGATAAAGATATTCTTGATATTGAAGCTACAATTTATTGCGAGCGTGAAAGTCATAAGGGTATGGTTATCGGCAAAAAGGGCGCTATGCTTAAAAAAATTTCAACCTATGCAAGGCAAGATTTAGAAAACTTCTTTCAAATTAAAGTTAATCTTCACTGCTGGGTTAAAGTTAAGGAAGATTGGCGCAACCGTGAGGGTTTAATTCACAATTTCGGTTTAGATAATAAATAAAAGGTAAGTATGAGGAGATTTTATGAAAAAAGTATTCAGCCTATTTTTGGCGCTTTTATTTGTATTTTCAGTGTTTAATATAAACTGCATCAATGCATTGGCTGGCGATAATATTACAGTCAAAGCTGACAATATTGTCTCAAAAGACGGAAAATATACATATTTTATTTCCACTGATGATAAAGTTTACATAGAAAAAGCAAATTTTGGCAAAACATTTAAAACGATAGACAGCATTGACGGTCTTCCGATTTACAGCTATGAGTTTTTTGATCTTAGTGATAAATTTGAAAAAGTTATATTAACGCCCAACTGCCAAAAATATATTGACAAAAATCAAATTAATTTTGCCGGTAATGAAAATATAAAAAAACTTGTAGTTGAAGAAGGGGTTACGACCATATCAGAGGGTATGTTTAATAGATGTACAAATTTAAACGCTATATATTTGCCAAGTACAATAAAGCATATAGAAAAAGGCGCATTTTACGGTATAAATATAAGCGGCAAACAAAAAGTCTATTATAGCGGCAATGAAAAACAGTACAAGAAGATTAAATTCGATGAATGTACATCTCTTGACTATTATGTATCGTTCAACGATAAAACAGTATATAACTGCTTAATAGGCGGAATGACTTTCGGTAGTTACGCTTCAGCAAAAAATTCAATTACTTTGCGTGCGTATGATATGAAAAAATCGTATACTTTTGATGTTCAGCTTTCGACCGATAAGAATTTTAAGAAGATTAATAAAAGGTATAAGTTTACAAACAAAAAATCTTTTAATAAAACATTCACCGGGCTTAAGCCTAAAACGAAATACTACTGGAGAATTAAGATTTCGTATAAGAAAAAAGGCATTACCTATTATAGTTATTGGAATGATGATTTATTGAGTGTCTTCGATCATCAACCTTTAAAAACAAAATAGATTACTTTTCCAATTTTTCACACGGCTAAACTTTTCATCGTAGTATAAAATAAAAACGGTGATATTATGTTTGATAAATCTTGGGAAAGTTTTTGGAACAGCGGCAAAGTTGAAGACTATATAAAATATAAGCAAAGTGAAAGCTTGCTTGATGTTAAAAATCGGGAAGTGCAAAATGGCAACGACAAAGGGACTTGTAATCAAAGAGCAAACAGTTGGGGAGAGTGACCGTTTAGTTACTCTCCTTACTGCTGATTATGGGCTTGTCCGTGCTTTTGTAAGGGGTGCAAAGCAACTTAAAAATAAGCTTGCCGCCTCCACTTCTCTTTTTGCGTATTCCGAGTTTTCACTTTATCAGGGCAAGGGCGCAAGCGTGGTTGACAATGCCACCCCAATTGAAGTCTTTTTTGATTTGAGAAAAGATATTGAGCGCCTTGCCGTAGCGCAGTATTTTGCCCAGCTTACTTATGAAATTGCAAACGAGGGCGAGCCAGAGGGGGAAATGCTCAGCGTAGTTCTCAACTCCCTTCATCTTCTTTGCAAGGGTGAAAAAAAGATTGAGCAGATTAAAGCCGTTGTTGAATTTAGGTTTATGTCGCTCGGCGGTTATATGCCGAATATTTTGGCTTGCGCAAATTGCGGTACATATGAAACGGATGTAATGTATTTTGACACTCTTGAGGGTTGCATTTACTGCGAAAACTGCGGCAAAAGCGGTGCAATTTGCTGCCCTAAAAATGTTATTACCGCAATAAGATTTATCTGTTTAACCGACCCTAAAAAAATATTTTCTTTTTCGCTTTCAAGTGAAAATTTACAACTGCTTTCAAAAATCAGTGAACAATATGTTCTTTCACGAATACAAAAACGCTTGCCGACGCTTGAATTTTACAAGTCGGTTAAGCTTTAAAGGATAAAAGTATGAATAAAAATTATAAAACTCTTGAGCTTGATTTAATACTTGAAAAACTTGCAAACGAGTGCTCGTGCGACGACGCTAAAGATTTGGCTCGCTCACTTAAACCAAGCAGTGATATGAGCGAGGTTGAGCTTCTTTTGCAGCAGACGGAGGACGCTTTTTCGCTTCTTGCACGCTTCGGCGGTCCGTCATTTTCAGGCTTAAAAAATGTAAATAACCCGCTTCACCGTGCTTCGGCGGGCGGCTCTCTTAACCCTAAGGAACTTCTTGACATTGCCTACTGTTTGCGCAGTCTCAGAACTCTTGACGAATGGCACAGCCACTGTTCGGGTGTCAGGACAAGTCTTGACTTCTTCTTTGAGGGGATAACAACAAATAAATATCTTGAATCTAAAATTTTAACCTGCATTATCAGCGAGGAAGAAATTGCCGATAAAGCGTCGGAAACTTTGTATGATATAAGAAGAAAGATTAGGTCTAAAGAAAATTCGATTAGGGAAAAACTTGATTCTTTAATTCATTCTTCTCACTATCAGCAGTTTTTGCAGGAAGCTATTATTACTCAGCGAAACGGCAGATTTGTTGTCCCTGTAAAATCAGAATGTAGGGGCAATGTACCGGGTCTTGTTCACGATACTTCGTCAACAGGCGCTACCGTTTTTATTGAACCTGCAGGTGTTGTTGACGCTAATAACGATATTAAAGTGCTTCAGGGCAAAGAGCGTGACGAAATTATGCGTATCCTCTTTGAACTTTCGGCTGAAGCAGGCGATTTTGCGGAATCTATCAAACATTCTTATGACAGCGCAATAATGCTGAATCTTATTTTTGCAAAGGCGCACCTTGCATATAAAATGAAAGCAACAAAACCGATTCTTAATAATGAGGGCATAACTTATCTTAAAAAAGCGCGCCATCCGCTCATCGACCCTAAAAAGGTTGTTGTAACCGATATTGTACTCGGTGACGAGTACGATACGCTTGTTATTACCGGTCCGAACACGGGCGGTAAAACCGTAACGCTTAAAACCTTGGGTCTTTTAACTCTTATGACTATGTGCGGTCTTTTAATTCCGGTGTCCGATATGTCAAGAGTGTCTGTTTATAACAATGTTCTTGTCGATATCGGCGATGAACAGAGTATTGCCCAGTCGCTTTCGACCTTTTCTTCCCATATGGTTAATATTATTGATATTATGAAAAAGACTGACGATAAATCGTTAATTCTTATTGACGAACTCGGTGCAGGTACAGACCCTACCGAGGGTGCGGCTCTCGCCGTTTCCGTTATTGAAGCACTTAGGGAAAAGGGTGCAAAAATTGTTGCTACAACCCACTATGCCGAGCTTAAAGCTTATGCACTTGATACACCGGGGGTAACAAACGGATGCTGTGAATTTGATATTGAAACGCTTAGACCTACATATAAGCTTTTAATCGGTGTTCCGGGCAGGTCAAATGCGTTTGCCATTCTTTCTCACCTCGGTATGGAACAGTCGGTTATTAATAATGCTAAGTCAATAGTCGGCAGTGATAACCGTGATTTTGAAGCGGTGCTTGAAAAACTTGAAGCTTCCCGCCACGCTCTTGAGGAAGAAAGAAAAGTTGCCGAGCAAATGACTGAAAAGGCAAAGAAAATTGAGCAAAGAGCGCAGGAAGAAAGAGATAAGATAGAAACGCTCAAAACAAGGGAAATGGATAAGGCTAAGCACGAGGCTCAAAAACTTATCGACTCAGCTCAGCGAAAGAGCAGTGAATTCTTGCTTGAACTTGAAAAGCTTAAAAAAGAGCAAACTTCTTCTAACGCTACCGAAATTGCGCGCAAAACAAGGCGTGCGGTTAAGGTTCAAATGGGTGAAATGGACGACCTTATTAACCCTAATGAGCTTGCAGATAATTGGGACTATGACTACAAATTGCCTCGCAACCCTGTAGCAGGCGACCGTGTCGTTATTAAGGGTATCGGTGAGGGTGAAGTAGTAGAGGTTAAAAATAATAACATTCTTGTTAAATCGGGTCTTCTTAAAACAAGAGTTAAAATGTCCGATATTATGATTCTTGACAAACCTAAAAAGAAGCCGATTAAAACTCAACACAATGTTTACAGAACTTCGTCAAGAGCCGACGCAGATGTTAAAACAGAGATTGATATGCGCGGCGAAACTGTTGACGAAGCGCTCAGTGAACTTGGTCTGTTTATTGACAGATGCGTGTTAAATAATATTGAAGAAATACGAATTATTCACGGTAAGGGTACGGGTGCACTCAGAACAGCCGTTACCGATTATCTTAAAACTCATCCCAATGTATCCGAGTATAGGCTCGGTAGATACGGCGAGGGTGAAAACGGCGTAACTATCGCCAAACTTAAATGAATTCATTAAGGGTTTGCCCCAATCAAAAAAATATTAATTCGTAAGGTAGGGAAAATGTCACGCAGTGACAAAAGGGTCTGCCGAATCGCAGATTTGCTCCTGCCTAAAATGAAAACGGAGAACGAAATGGCAGAACAAGAACTTGAAAATTTAACAGCCGTGGTTGAGGGTATAACCTACAGAAACGAAACTAACGGTTATGCCGTTGCCGAGGTCGGTACGGGTGACGAATTTGTTACCGTTGTCGGTATTTTGGGCGATATTGCCGTTGGCGAGCAAATCGTTTTTCAAGGCGAATGGACTATGCATCCCAATTTTGGTAGGCAGTTTAAATCTGTCAGGCTCACCCGAAGTCGCCCTGCCGATGCAAATGGTATGCTCCGTTTTCTTGCAAGCGGAATGATTAAAGGGGTTAGGGAAGTTACCGCTTCAAAAATTGTTGAAAAATTTGGTTCAAACACATTTAATGTGATTGAAAACGAACCTGAAAGACTTGCCGAAATTAAAGGTATAACAAGGACTAAAGCTAAGCAAATCGGTAAAGAGTTTAAAATGCAGTTTGCGGCAAGGGATATTATGAACGGTCTTGCCGAACTCGGTTTCAGCCAGCAGGAAGCGTATGACATCTACAGCGTGTTTAAAGCCGATTCTCTCGATATTGTTAATGAGAACCCTTATGCGCTCGTGTCAATGGTATCAAGTATCAACTTTGAGCGTGCCGATGAAATTGCAATGAATTTAAAGCAAGCGCCGCCTTTTGATTATCGGTGCCAGGCGGGTGTTACATATGTCGTTAGACACAATCTTTTTAACGGCCATACCTGTTTGCCGCGAAAAAGCATTATTTCCCCCGCAAAATCGCTTCTTGACTGCAATGACGACGAAGCCGAAATTGCGATTGACAATGCGATTGAATCTAAACAGCTTGTCGAAGAAGATATCGACGGAAAACCGTTTCTCTTTTTGCCGGAGATTTACGAGGCTGAATCTGGCATAGCCGAAAGAATTAAAGTTATGCTTGAGTTTCCGCCTACACCAAAGGAAATTTCTCCGTCGGAAATTGATGCGTTTGAAAAAACGTATGACATAATTTTTGATGAAAAACAGCGTGAAGCTATTGAAATTGCAGTAAACAAAGGCTTGCTTATTTTAACCGGCGGTCCGGGCACGGGTAAAACTACTACGGTTAAGGGTATTATCACTCTTATGGAAAACAGAGGGCTTGATGTTGCGCTTGCGGCGCCTACCGGCAGAGCGGCTAAAAGGATGAGCGAACTTACCGGCAGGGAAGCCAAAACTATTCACCGTCTGTTAGAAGTTGAATATAAGGATGGCGCAACCGAGCCGAGCTTTGCTCATAATCTTAAAAACCCGCTTGAATGTGACGCAGTAATCGTTGACGAGCTTTCAATGGTTGATGTTACCGTTTTTTCAGCGCTTCTTGACGCACTTCCGCTTTCGTGCAGGCTTATTATGGTTGGCGATAAAGACCAGCTTCCGCCTGTCGGTGCTGGTAATGTGCTTGCCGATTTAATTAAAAGTGAACTTATCGGTGTTGTAAGCCTCGATAAAATCTTCCGTCAGGCAATGGAGAGCAATATCGTTTCAAATGCTCACCGTGTTGTTAAGGGTGAAATGCCAGTTTTTGACAACAGTATAAATTCTGATTTCTTCCTTCTTCGTGAAGATTCAAAATATAATGCCGCAGGTAAAGTTGTTAACCTTGTGACAAAGCGTATTCCTGCAGGTTACGGCTTTGACAGTATTAAGGATATTCAGGTCCTTTGCCCAAGTCGTAAGGGTGAAGTGGGTACCGAGCATATCAATGCGCTTCTTCAGGAAAAGCTTAACCCGCCGTCGCAAAATAAAATGCAGATAAGATATAAGGGCTACACTCTGCGTGAGGGTGACAAGGTTATGCAAATTAAAAATAACTATGATGTCCCTTGGTTTAAAGACGGCGAAAACGGAACGGGTGTTTTCAACGGTGATATCGGTATTCTTACTCGTATTGACCGTGCAAACGATATTATTAATGTTAAGTTTGACGATAAAGAAGCAATGTACAGCATTGAAAATGTTAAGGAAATTGAACTTGCATACGCAATGACTGTTCATAAAAGTCAGGGCAGTGAGTTTCCGTGCGTCGTTATGCCGACTGTTGCAACTCCTCCAAAGCTTTCTTATCGCAATCTTTTTTATACCGCTTTGACCCGTGCAAAAAGCCTTCTTATAATTGTCGGCAATGAGGCTTCGGTCAAAGCAATGGTCTATAACGATAAAAAAAGCAGACGCTACAGCGCACTTGTTCATTTTTTATCTGTTGACAATAATAATGTTTTTAAGTAATATATTTTGTAGAAATTATTGATTTTTAATTTTTCGGCGGACGCTGTTCGCCTAAATTGTAAAAAAGAATGGATACATAATTATGTTTGGATATGATTTGGGTATAGACTTGGGCACAAGCTCGGTTGTCATTTCCGTTGTGGGAAAAGGCGTCGTGCTTAGTGAACCTGCCTATGTTGCATATGATGTAAATAAAAGTGAAATGCTTTATGCCGGCAAGCGCGCCTATTTTCTTGAGGGCAGAGAACCTGTCGGCGTAAGCGTTATTCAGCCTATTAAAAACGGTAATGTAAGCAACTATGAACTTGCCGTTAAAATGGTTGAAAGCTTTATGAATAAAGTTCTTAAAAAGAATATTTTTAAGCCGAGAATTGTAGCTTCGGTTTCTTCTGCAAGTACCGATGTTGAAAGAAGAACGCTCATTTCCGTACTTATTTCTGCCGGTGCAAGGTCTGTTTGCCTTGTTGAGCAGCCGCTTTGCGCCGCTTTCGGTGCAGGTATCGACCCGCTCAACCCGACCGGTGTTTTTGTTATCGATGTCGGCGCAGGTTCAACCGATATGGCGGTCATAAGCCAAGGCGCTATGAGCCAAAATGAAACGGTCAAAGTCGGCGGCGACGATTTCGACGAGGCTATAGTTAAGTATCTTAAAGAAAAGTACGGTTTACTCGTCGGTTTAAGGACTGCCGAGGATATTAAAAAAACTATCGGTTCAGCCGTGCCGAGGGATACGGATGTTACTATGAACGCTAAGGGCAGAAATATCCTTTCAGGTCTTCCAAAGGTTGTTGAAATCAGCGGTAACGAAATTTGCGAGTGCTTTAGCGAAGTGCTTGAGCAAATCACTTCTGTTGCCAAGGCTATGTTTGAGCGCACCTCGCCTCAGCTTGTTGCCGATGTTACAAATTCGAGCCTGCTTTTAACCGGCGGTATGTCACATCTTTTCGGTCTTGATAAGCTTCTTTCTCAAACGCTTAATCTTGATGTAACAATTCCTGTCAGGGCAAACCTCTGCGTTTCAAAGGGATGTGAAATTGCGCTTAAAAAGATGCATATTCTCGACCAATACGGTTATTCTTTCAAAACTAAGGAAGAGGTCAGAATCAGATGATTCAAATTTATTACGGCTTCGGCAAGGGTAAAACCACTGCCGCAATCGGTCAGGGTGTTCGTGCTAAAGGCAGCGGGATGAATGTACTGCTTGTTCAGTTTTTGAAAGATAATAAATCGAGCGAGTTGAAAGAACTTAAAAAGCTTGAGTTTGATATTTTTGATTCTCCCGATTCTCTGCCGTTTAACCCCGGTGATTTTTATAAGGTGTGGGTTGACAGTGCTTTGAATTATATCAAAAAATCAAATGCCGATATGATTATTCTTGATGAATTTATAGATATAATCGGCTCGTTTATTGATGAGCCTTCAGCCTCTTTGTTTATTAAAAGTTTAGAGGGAAAAGAAATTATTATAACCGGTCATAAAAAAGTCGATTCTCTTTTTGACTTAGCCGATTATATTACCCATATGAAAAAGGAAAAGCATCCGTTTGATTTGGGCGTTAAGGCTCGTAATGGCATAGAATATTAAATAGCAGAAAGGAGTAGCGATATGGATAGATTTTCACGATTTAATCCTAAAGTCAGCTTCTCCTTTTTTGTTTTTGTAATTTTACTTGTTTTGCTCAACTTTAACCCGTTTTTCCTGTCCGTTTCTCTTCTTGCGGGTTTAATTTACAACATTATGCTTCAGGGTAAAAAGGCGGTTAAAACTTTTTTGACTTTTCTTTTGCCGTTTACGCTTCTTATTGCCGTGTTTAATATGTGTTTCACTTCCTACGGTATTGATATTCTTTTTACTGCGTTTGATAAAAATTTTACTTTTGAGGGTCTTTTCTACGGCTTGTGCCAGGGGCTTATGTTTTCCTCGGTAATTATTTGGTTTTCAAGTTATTCTTTGGTTTTAACGAGTGATAAGTTTATGTCCGTTTTTTCAAAGGTTGCGCCTAATATCACTTTGGTACTCACTATGGCTTTGTCGTTTATCCCGAGGCTAAGGAAAAATGCAAAGCAAATAAATGACGCTCGCCTTAATGTTAACCAAAATGACAGTAAGTTTAAAAAGAGCCTTGATAATTTTTCTTCGCTCATTTCAATGACTTTGGAGGAAAGTATAGAAGTCAGCGATTCTATGCGTGCGCGTGGCTTTAATTCTAAAAGAAAGCCGTATACAAAATATAAATTCAATTTGTACGATTTAATTGTGCTCATTGTAATTCTTCTTTTGGCAATTTCTTGCTTCATTATGAAAGGACTTGGCGTGTCCGATTTTCTTTTCGACCCTGAAGTTAAAATTCTTACTTTTTCGCCGCTTCACCTTATCGTTTTTTCTTTATTTATGTTTATACCTATTATAATTAATATTTCGGAGGATGTAAAATGGCACTTTTTGAAACAGAAAATTTAACATTTTCTTATCCTTGTTCATCTTCAAATGCGCTTGACGGCGTTGATTTAAAAATAAATGACAGCGAATTTGTTCTCATTATGGGCAAAAGCGGAAGCGGCAAATCAACTCTTTTAAGACTTTTAAAAAAAGAAATTGCACCTGTCGGAACTATCGGCGGAGTGCTTAATATAAATACTTCATCAATCGGCTTTGTTAACCAAAGTCCTGAAACTTCGTTTGTTTGCGACAATGTAAGGGGTGAGCTTGCTTTCGCTCTTGAAAATCTTTCACTTTCTAATGATGAAATTACTGTTAAAATAGGCGAAACTGCGTCATTTTTTAATCTTAATCATCTGCTTGATAAAAAGCTTAGCGAACTTTCGGGCGGTGAAAGGGCAAGCGTTGCTATTGCTTCTGCTATGATTAGCGATACAAAGGTTTTGCTTCTTGACGAACCGTTGTCGCAACTTGACCCCAAAGCAGTTGTTACCGTCAGCACGCTTCTTAAAAGGATAAATGAGGAACTCGGCGTAACGGTTATCGTTGTTTCCCATTCGAGCGGCGAGTTTATAGATTTTTGTGACCGCCTTGTTATTTTGGAAAGAGGTAGGATTATATGCGATTCTTCGCCTGAAAATTGCAAAGATAATACTGATTTGCTACCGTTCTTTCCTATATGCACCCGCATTTTTGACGAAAGACCGCTGAGCGTTAAAGCGTCTGTTTCCCTTGCTTCTAAGTTTGAAGAAAAGGATGAAATGCCTTTACAGTTTAACAAAAATGATATTTGCGTAAAACTTAAAAATATTTCTTTTGCCTACGATAAAGGGCAGGATGATATTCTCTCCTTTCTTAATTTTACAGCTTATAAATCTAAAATCAATTCTATTATCGGTGCCAACGGCAGCGGCAAAACCACACTTTTAAAGATTATTGCAAAGATTAATAAAGCGTACGGCGGCAAGTTTAAGACCGACGGCAAGTGCGCCTATATGCCCCAAAATGTAAAATATCTTTTTACTAAAGAACGCGTAGGCGACGAGATAAAAATCGAAACTGCAAATAAACTCGGCATAGCAGAACTTATCGACCGTCATCCGTTCGACCTTTCCGGTGGTCAGGCTCAAAAGCTTGCTTTCGGTATACTCCTTGAGCAGGAGGGTGATATTTTTCTCCTTGACGAGCCGACAAAAGCTTTTGATGAATTTTCAAAAAATGAACTTAAATTGCTCTTGCTTGAACTTAAAAATCAAGGCAAAACAATTATAATGGTTTCCCACGATTTAGATTTTGTCGGGGATGTGAGCGACTGCGTATCTTTTTTAAGCGATGGCATTATTTCCGCGGCTGGCGATAGGCGAAAAGTGCTTTCAAGCCTTAATTTCTATACTACCGAAGTAAGAAGAATAACGAAACGATATTTAAACAGCGCTGTGTCGCTAGGAGATCTGAAATGAAAAAAATATATCCTGTCTTAATTGCGCTCACACTTGTCTTTATCGTTTTGTGGCAAATCTTTTTTGCAAATACAAACTATTATCTCGTTTGCGTGCTTATCTTAATTGTGTCAATGCTTCCGTTTTTCGCTTCATTTGAAAGGGAAGAGCATACGGCAAAAGAAATTACGCTTATTGCAAGCCTTATTGCGCTTGCGGTTGTAAGCCGTGCCGTGTTTTATCTTATACCGCAGGTTAAGCCTATCGCCGCAGTTGTCGGTGTCAGCGGCGCGGTTCTCGGCGCTAAAAGGGGATACCTTGTCGGCGCATTTTCAATGTTTGTGTCAAATTTCATTTTCGGTCAGGGTGCGTGGACGCCTTTTCAAATGGTGGCTATGGGTGTTGTAGGTTTAATTTTCGGTCTTGTTTTTGAGCATATTAAGCCAAATAAAATTTCACTTGCCGTTGTCGGCTTCTTTTCTGTTTTAATTTTTTACGGTTTAATAGTTGACTTATCGTCGGTTTTGTATTTTAATAGCGATATGAGTTTAAAGGGAATTGTTGCAGTCTATGCCGCAGGCGTTCCGTTTAATCTCGTTTTCGGCGGGGTAACAGCCATGTTCCTGTTTCTTTTCGGTGAAACATTTATTAAAAAAATCGAACGAATTAATATTAAATACGGAATCTGTCAAAAAGATTAGAAAGGAAATATTATGGATAATAAAAATAATGAAGTAGAAGATATTGTAGCAGAAGCTAAAAAGGAAATAAAAAAGGACGGTACTGCATCGGATAAAAAGGCGCAAAAGCAGGATGTGTCCGTTATCGACCGCCTTTGCCGCTTTGCATTTATTATGTCAACAGTCGGTGTGCTCACTATCGGCATTTGCCCTGCATTCGGCGTTATGGGTATTGTTGTCGGCGAAATATTTAAAGTTAAAAAGTTTGAACTTTCACCGCTTAATGAGGACAGATGCAAAAAAGCGAAAATTTTAGGTATCGTGTCGCTTCTCCTTTTTGTACTTGATATTGTTATTCTTGCAATTTATCTTCCAAAACTCAAAGGTTAGGCATAAAACGATAATAAATCAAGTCATCATTCGGTGGCTTTTTTTATTGCCATATATTTTGTAACTCGTCAATTTTTGACACCCAACAAATTGTGTCAATACTTTTTTGACAAATTTAATCAAAAATATTATTATTTTTCCCCTTGACAATATCGCTTGTCTTTAGTATAATACTGCTTGCTGTAAAGATTAAATACTTTACATATATTTTGAAAGGAGAGGCACTTCATGGCAAAGAATCTTGAAATTCCTTTTTTGCTTGATTTCTACGGCGAAATGCTTACGAAGAAGCAATACGATTGCCTAGTTTATTATTATGAAGACGACCTTTCACTTTCGGAAATTGCAGAAAATGAGGGCATTACCCGTCAGGGTGTTCGTGATTCAATCAAGCGTGCCGAGGCTCAGCTTTTCGATATGGAGGAAAGGCTCGGTCTTGCAAAGCGCTTTAACGAGATGAAAAAGGGCATTGACGAAATTATTCAGTGCGCCGACAATATCAACGAATATAACCTCAATCATACACTTTCTATGGAAGTTAATGATAATGTAGCAAGAATAAAAACACTCGCTTCTTTTCTTAAAGAAGGATAATATTTATTAGGAGTTGATTTCTTGGCATTTGAAGGCTTGAGTGAACGACTTGAAAATTCGTTCAAAAAATTGCGTGCCAAGGGCAAATTAACCGAATCGGATGTTAAAGAGGCAATGCGTGAAGTTCGCCTTGCACTTCTTGAAGCAGATGTTAACTATAAGGTATCCAAGGAGTTTACCGCTAAAGTAACCGAAAGGGCTATCGGTGCAGATGTAATGGAATCGCTTACACCGGGTCAAATGGTTATCAAAATCGTTAACGAAGAACTTACAGAGCTTATGGGCGGCAATGAAGCAAGGCTTGCAATCGCCAACCATCCGCCTACAATCGTTATGATGTGCGGTCTTCAGGGTAGCGGTAAAACAACTCATTCGGCAAAGCTTGCTCTTAAACTTAAAAAAGAAGGTCACAGACCTTTACTTGTAGCCTGCGATGTGTATCGTCCGGCTGCTATTAAACAGCTTCAGGTTGTCGGCGAGCAGGTCGGCGTTCCCGTATTTGAAATGGGGACGGAAAACCCTGTTAAAATTGCCGAGGAAGCGGTAAAATTTGCTAAAGACCACGGCAACGACTATGTATTTCTTGATACTGCGGGCAGACTTCATGTTGACGAGGAGTTGATGGAGGAACTTCAAAACATTCGTTCAATCGTTCATCCTCACGAAATTTTGCTTGTTATTGACGCAATGACAGGTCAGGATGCGGTTAATGTTGCCAAGAGTTTTAATGAAACACTCGGTATTGACGGCGTTATTCTTACAAAGCTTGACGGTGACACCCGCGGCGGTGCCGCTCTTTCGGTAAGAGCCGTTACCGGTAAGCCAATTAAGTTTATCGGTACAGGTGAAAAGCTTGACAATCTTGAAACTTTCCACCCATCCCGTATGGCTTCCCGTATTCTCGGTATGGGCGATGTTCTTTCGTTTATTGAAAGGGCAGAGCAAAGCCTTGATGAAAAGAAAGCCGCTGAGCTTGAAAAGAAGCTTGCTAAAAATAAATTTGACCTTAACGACCTGCTTGACCAGTTTGAACAAATCGAGCGTATGGGCAGTTTAAAGGATACGATTAAAATGATTCCGGGTATCGGAAGCAAAATTAAAGATGAAGATATTGACGAAAAGGCGTTTGACCGTTTCCGTGCAATAATTTATTCTATGACAAAGCAGGAGAGGGAGCGTCCTGAAATCATCAACCCGTCAAGAAAGCGCAGAATCGCAAAAGGCTGCGGTATGCAGGTTGAAGATGTAAATAAGCTCCTTGCTCAGTTTAAGCAAATGCAAAAAATGGTTAAACAAATCGGCGGTAACAAGGGTCCGAAAATGAGCAAAAAAATGCGTCGTATGATGCAGGCAAACCCTGAAATGGCTGAAAAAATGATGGGCAAATTGGGCGGCGGCTCTAATAACCCATTCGGTCTTTAATTTAAGTTAATCTACCAAACTTAGTTTGGAAAAAATAAAATAATAAATTATATTTACTTTTGGAGGTAATTTAAAATGGCAGTAAAAATCAGACTTCGTCGTATGGGCGCAAAGAAAGCTCCTTTCTATCGTGTAGTAGTAGCAGATTCAAGATATCCTCGTGACGGTCGTTTCATCGAAGAAATCGGCACATATAACACAATGGTAGACCCTGCTGAAATCAAGATTGACGCTGAAAAGGCTAAGAAGTGGATTGCTAACGGTGCACAGCCTACAGATACTGTAAAGAGCATCCTTAAAAAAGAAGGCATCCTTTAATCTTTGATATTTTAAGCAAAGATTTATTCAGGAGGTGTTTTCTTTGAAAGATTTGTTAATTTCTATCACTAAGGGTTTGGTTGAAAACCCTGATGCAATTTCTGTTGATGTTAGCGAACCTGACGAAGAGGGTGTAATTGTATACCATCTCCATGTGGCTGAAGAAGATATGGGCAGAGTAATCGGAAAGCAAGGCAGAATTGCTAAGGCTATCCGCGTTGTTATGCGTGCTGCAGCAACAAGAAATGATGCAAAAATTTCTGTAGAAATAGATTAATCATTGCTAAATTAAAACCGTGATACTCATTTGAGTGTCACGGTTTTTTTCTATATCTGCATATTATTAAAGGTCACGCCGCTTGGTGTGACCTTTAAACTTTTCTTATTCATCTTCGCTTTCAAAAATCGAATTAATCAAATTTTCATACACTTCGCCCGGATGAAGCTGGAATTTTTCCTTAACAACTTCTGCCTGTGCCTCGCTCGGGAAATAAAGAGTGAGTACCATAAAATCACAGTCTTTGTCGCTTACATGAAGCGTTACTTTGTATTTATCTCCGTCTTTTTCAACGCTTGCTTTGTTTTCTTTTTTTAAAATTTCGCGCTTTGCCGTTTTTGCCGCAAGTTCAACCGCTTTTTCTCTTATCGTAAGCGGCAAATCATTTTCAAGCATTTCCACATTAAATGCGCATTTGTCCGTAATGGTTAAATAACCGTCTTTGTCTACTATCAAATTATCGGTTTTAATCATTTTTGATATTGCGTTTGATATTTCAAAATAATTTGCAATTTTGCCCTCGACAAGAGCGTCGACAACATATTTTGCAGTAAGTCTTTCTTTGCTTTTTGCTATAATATAACATGCAAGAAGAGAAATTGAAGAACTTGAACGAAGTCCGCCTTCCTCAATTCCGCCGGTAAATGCGTCAAATTGCATTGCCGGGTTGTATTCTTTTTTCATGTGTTTCACCGTCCTTTAAATTTGCGACTTATATATTAACATATTTTGATTAAACTTGCAATGAAATAATAAATGTGTTATAAATATCATTAGCAGATAATTATTTGGATAAAATAATATTATCTCAATAGATGTAAAAAAGGAGTACAAAACTTATGGAAATTACAAAAGATACTATTATTGGTGATGTTCTTGACGCTTATCCTGATACTGCACCTCTCTTTTTAGAGATCGGTATGCATTGCCTCGGTTGCCCTGCTTCAAGGGGTGAATCAATCGCAGACGCTTGCGCAGTTCACGGCACAGACGCAGATGAGCTTGTTGAAAAGCTTAATGCACAGGTAGGCTAATGGTTAAACTTACCAAAAGACTGAATGCAGTGGCGAGCCTGGTAAGTTTAGGCTCGTCTGTTGCTGATGTCGGATGTGACCACGGATATGTGCCAGTATATCTTGTGAAAAACAATGTTGCCACCTCTTGCGTTGCAATGGATATTAATGAAAAACCGCTTGCTTCCTGCGAAAGGCTTGTGAAAGAAGAACAACTTGAAAGTAAAATAAAAACAAGAATTTCCAACGGTCTTGAAAAGCTTGAAAAAGGCGAGTGCGATACGGTTATTATTGCAGGCATGGGCGGCGAACTTATTGTTGATATAATTTCCCGTTGCTCTTTTTCAAATGAGCTTCATTTTATTTTACAGCCTATGACCCATCCCGAATATGTTCGCAAATACCTTTACGATAATGGCTATGAAATTTATAACGATATTATTGTAAATGAGGGTAAACATTCGTATTCTGTTTTTGATACAAAATATACAGGTAAAGTTACTCCTAAAACTCAAAAAGACTATTATCTCGGTAATATTAAAGACTTTTCTCAAAAAGAATATTTTTTACATCTTCTAAACTATCTTAATAATAAAGCTAAATCAGGTGCCGATTTGACTGAGGTTATTTCGGCAGTGGAGGAAATCTTATGACTTTGGTCAAAGATATATATGATTACATAAATAAAATTGCGCCGTATAATGAGATGGAAAATTGGGACAACTCCGGCTTCATTTTGGGTGATATGAAAAAGGAAGTTAAAACAGTTGTAATGTCGCTTGACGCAACTAAAGAGGCTGCAGCTTTTTCTAAAAGCGTCAATGCCGATTTGCTTCTTACTCATCATCCGATTATTTTCGGCGGCGTTAAAAAAATTAAGAGTGACAGTGCTATTTACCGACTTATTAATAATGATATCGCCTGTATGTGCGCTCACACTTCTTTTGATAAAGCAAACGGCGGTATTAACGATAATCTTGCGCTTTTGCTTGAACTTAAAAATAAAAGAAAACTTGAAAACGGTTATGTCGTAGTCGGTGAACTTGAAAATGAAATGAGCATTGACGATTTTGCCACTTTTGTTTCAAACACGCTTGATGTTCATGCGCTTCGTTATACAGATACCGACAAAATGATAAAAACCGTTGCAGTCGGCGGCGGTGCCTGCGGCGAATTTATTGAGGACGCTATGCAAAATGCAGACTGTTTTGTTACAAGTGATTTAAAATATCACCAAATGCTTGATGCAAGCGAGGAAAAATTTGCGCTTATTAATGCTGGTCATTTTGAAACCGAAAGTAAAGCATTTCTTATGCTTAAAAATAAACTTGAAAAGGAATTTGAACAGGTAGAATTTATTGTTGCTCCCGTTCATAACCCTGTATTGGAATTATAACTATGGCACTTGACGGAATATTTTTATACCATTTAAAAAATGAAATAGCCGATTTTGCGCTCGATAGCCGTGTTGATAAAATTCATCAGCCGTCTAAGGATGAAATAATAATAGGTCTTCGTTCAAGAAACGGGAGCCGCAAACTTCTTTTATCCTGCAATGCCGATTCTTCGCGAATTCATTTTACAGACTTTCCGCCTGAAAACCCTGCAAAGCCGCCTATGTTTTGCCTTCTTCTTCGTAAAAGGCTTACGGGTGCGTGGGTGACGGCGATTACGCAGGATAATCTTGAAAGAATTTTAAGAATCGATTTTTCAGGCACCGACGAACTCGGCGATAAAACTAAATATTCTTTGATAATTGAGATAATGGGTAAATATTCAAATATTATTTTTGTTGATGAAAATAATAAGATTATTGACTCGATGAAGCGTGTTGACGAAAATAAATCTCATATCAGGGAAGTTTTGCCGGGGGTTACTTATGTTGCGCCTCCCGCCCAGAATAAGCTGAATATTTTTACAGACGATATTGAAGAAATCAGGCAAAAAATAGCTTCAAGCAAAAAGGGTATGTATAAAGCGGTTATGGAAACGGTTAAAGGTGTTTCACCAATCGTTTGCCGTGAGTTTGAATACAGTCTTACCCTTGATGAATTTAAGGCTGAGGCTTTAAACCCGACTCCTACGCTTGTTTTTATTGATACGCCAAAAGATTTTTCATTTATCAATATTAATCAGTATGACAGTTTGGCTGAAATTAGAAAGTATAATTCTTTTTCAGAACTTCTTGATTATTTCTACTTCGAGCGTGTTCGTTTAATGCGAATTAAAGCAAGGAGTGCCGACCTTTTCAAAACAGTTACAACTCTGCAGGAGCGTGCTGTAAGAAAAGCTGTTAACAGAACGAGAGAACTTGAGGACTGCAAGGATAAGGAAACATTTAAGCTTTTCGGAGATTTGATTAATGCAAATCAGTATAGGCTCCAAAAGGGTTCGCCTTATTACGATTTGGAAAATTATTATGACAACAACAATACTGTTCGTATCCCTGCCGATGTTATGCTCACTCCGTCGCAAAATGCGCAAAAGTATTATAAAGAGTATCGCAAAAAGCAGGTGGCACAGAGCAAACTTAACACTTTTATTGAAGAAGCTAACGCGGAAGCTAAGTATTTTGATAGCGTAATTGATTCGCTTTCAAGAGCGGAAACCGACAGTGAAATTACTGCTATAAAGTCTGAACTTGCCGCTCAGGGTTATATTAAAAAAGCACCTGACAAAAAGCGTGAACCCAAGGCACTTAAACCTATGCATTTTAAAACCCGTGACGGCTTTGATGTCTATGTAGGTCGCAACAATATTATGAATGATAAGTTGACCGTGAAAACCGCCAAAAATTATGACACTTGGTTTCATGTTCAGGAAAGTGCGGGCAGCCATGTTATTTGCGAAACTTCGGGCAAGCAGATAACGGATGAAGCGATACACGACTGCGCTGTTTTGGCTTCATATTTCAGCAAGGCTCGCGAATCGTCAAATGTTGCGGTCGATTATACTTTGGTTAAAAATATACGCAAACCGAACGGTACAAAGCCCGGCTTTGTTATTTACGACACGTACAAAACAGAATTTGCAACACCTACTATTGAAGAAGTGGAGGCGCTTAAAAATGAGTAATACTGCAATAATTTTAGCAGCAGGCAACGGCACTCGTATGAAAGCCGACAAAAGCAAACTCCTGCTTGAAATTAACGGCAAAACGGTTATTGAAAGAACTGTTAATATTTTTTCAAATATAGCTGATATCGACGATATTATTGTAGTTGTAAGAGAAGCGGATATTCCTCTTTATGAAAAAGTGCTTTCAAAATATGATATATCATATTGTATCGGCGGCGCGACAAGGCAAGAGAGCGTTTCAAATGCAGTAGAAACCGTTGACGATGCCGATATGCTTATTATTCACGACGGCGCAAGACCGCTTGTGACAGAGGATGAAATTTCAAATACATTAAGAATTGCACAGAAAAAGGGTGCCGCCGCAGTCGGCGTTAGGGTTAAAGATACAATAAAAGTTGTTGATAAAAATAATAAAATTATCGACACACCCGAGCGTTCAAGCTTGATTGCCATTCAAACGCCACAGATTTTTAAGTTTGACAAATATGTTAAGGCAATGAAACTAGCGAAAGAGCATGGCAAAGATTTTACGGATGACTGCAAGCTGCTTGAAAATGCAGGCGAAGATGTAGTCGTTGTTGACGGCGAATATACAAATATAAAAATTACTACTCCGGAGGATATTCCGGTAGCTGAATCAATACTTAATGCGAGAGGTGAGGAGTAATGCGTATAGGTCACGGTTATGATGTTCATAAACTTGTTGAAGGTCGTAAATGTATAATCGGCGGTGTTGATATTCCGAGCAAACTCGGTCTTTTGGGTCACAGCGACGCCGATGTTCTTCTCCACGCAATATCCGACGCAATTTTAGGCGCCGCCGCAATGGGCGATATCGGTCACCTTTTCCCGGATACCGACGATAAGTGGAAAGGCGCAGACAGCTTGAAACTTCTTGAAGAAGTGGTAAGGCAGGTGAGCGAGAGGGGATATAAGATTATTAATATCGACTCAACCATCCTTGCTCAGGTTCCAAAGATGGCACCGTATATTATTGATATGCGCAAAAATATTGCGAAGGCTTGCAATATTGACTTTGACCTTATTTCCGTTAAAGCGACAACGGAAGAGGGTTTAGGCTTCACCGGCGCTAAAGAGGGTATTGCCGCTCACGCAGTATGCCTGATTGAAAATAAATAAAAATTTTGATAAATTAATTGAAAATTTTGTAGGGGGCGAACACTGTTCGCCTCATTTTTTATGCCCCAAAACACTTGAGCTTATGCGAAATTTTGCAAAGGTCAAAAAAAGTCAAAAAATTATTGAAAAGCTCTTGACTTTCTCTGACCTTTGTGTTAATATCAGAATAGAAGGTCAAAGAAAGTCAAAGACAAACACAGATTAGTGAGACTTAAAGAGTGTGTAAAATGTCAGGCTTGTGACCGAAACAAAAGGAAGTGATTGGAAAATGAAACTGAGCGATGCGATAGCCGATATGATTCTAAATATGTTTGATGAAAACACACCGACAATCCAAATTCAGCGTAACGATTTGGCACAGCAACTCGGTTGTGTTCCCAGCCAAATAAATTATGTAATAACCTCAAGGTTTACGCCCGAACAGGGTTACAGAATAGAATCAAGGCGTGGCGGCGGCGGATATATTATGATTACCCGTGCGGCTACAAAGGAAAATGCCATAATGTCACTTGTAAATTCAATCGGCAATTCGATTGATGAAAAAAGAGCCAAAGCTAATGTATATAATTTGCATTATCAAGGACTTATAAGCGACAAAGCGGGCAGAATTATGATGTCGGTTTTGTCCGACAGTAATTTTAAAGGCGTCGATACAGATGTCAAAAATCAAATCAGAGCAAGCTTGCTCAAACAAATGCTTTTAGCATATGTTGATTAGGAGGTATTATTATGCGTTGTCAACATTGTAATCAAAATGAAGCAACAACTTTTATTAAAAGAAATATAAACGGTCATAAGGAAGAAATGCACCTTTGCAGTGAGTGTGCAAAAGAACTCGGCGTTATGGATGAATTTCATATGCCGAGTATGAGTGAAATGTTCGGCGATACTTTCCTCGGCAATTTTCTCGGCGCAGGCGTTGCCGCAATGAATTCGCTTGCGGGTGTTGACAGATGTAACACTTGCGGTTCTTCTTTCAACGATATTGTTAACAGCGGCAGACTCGGTTGTGCTGATTGCTACGAAAAGTTTGAAGATAAGCTTGAACCGTCAATCCGAAAGATTCACGGCAAAACAAAGCACATCGGCAAGTTCGTTTCATACAGCGAAGAAAATGAACAAAACGTAAGCGAACAGGCAAAAGAGCAACCGAGTGAAAAAAGCGAACTTGAATCTTTAAAAGAACAGATGAAATCTGCAATTAATGAACAGAGATTTGAAGATGCAGCAATTATCCGTGACAAGATTAAGGAGCTTGAGGAGGGCAACAATGAGTAAGTGGTATAATTTTCAGGGGAATAACAGCGATGTTGTCCTTTCGTCAAAAATAAGGTTTGCAAGAAATGTGAGCGATGCTCCGTTTCCATCAAGAATGAGCAATGAAATAAGAAAATCAGTATGTAAAAAAATCTTTGCGGCTATAAAAAATTCAAGCCAAGCAGGCGAGTTTGACTTGATTGAAATGCAAAGCATAAATGATTTAAAAAAGATTGCTATGACGGAGCAGGGTTTAATCAGTCCCGAATTTGCAAAGCAAAGCGGCTTTGGTTCACTCCTTGTATCAAAGGACGAAGCAGTGTCAATAATGCTTTGTGAAGAAGACCATATAAGGCTCTGCGTAACAGTAGCGGGTCAAAATCTTGAAGATGCTTATAAAAAGGCGGACGAGATTGACGATATACTTATTGATAATCTAAAAATTGCTTTTGATGAAAGGCTCGGTTTCTTAACTTCAAACCCAATGAATTTGGGCACGGGCTTAAAAGCGTCGTTTATTCTTCATTTGCCTGCAATATCGGCAAAAGGTATGATTTTATCACTTAGCAGTATGGTAAGTAAGCTCGGCTTTAACATTAAACCGGTGTATAGCGAAAACAGCGATTTTTACGAACTGTCAAACAGAATTACACTCGGTATTACAGAAAAAAGCGCTATCGACAATTTGAACAGCATATGCGATCAAATTGTTAAACAGGAGCGCGCTTTCCGCCAAGAATTAATTAAATATGAAGACTTTGAAGATAAAATCTTCAGAGCAATGGGTACACTTAAAATGGCGAGAAAGCTTACCTTGAATGAATTTTACAGCCTTATTTCTCTTGTAAGGCTCGGAATTTCGATGGGCAGCTTTGATGAAGATTGCGAAACGGTTTCAAAGCTTCTTCACGAAGTGGGTACGGCAACAATTATGTCGGAAAGTGATGAGGGTTTGACTGTTGATGATACAGACAAAATTCGTGCACAGTATGTCAGAGAAAGCTTGAATTGAGATTTTTAACCTCTTTAAAAGCTTTTGATATGCTTAAATAGGAGGAATTACTATGTACAAGTTCAGTTATTTTACTCAAAGAGCAAACGAAGTTTTAAACTTTGCTATAAAAACGGCTGAGCAGTTCGGCCACAACTATGTAGGCAGTGAACATATCTTGCTCGGCTTGCTAAAAACAGATGGAGGCATTGCACTCAATACTCTTGAAGAAAAGGATGTAAATGCCGAAAATGTAGAAGATTTAATCAAAGAATATATCGGTCAGGGTATGCAAACCAAACTTACTCCCGACGATTTTACTCCGAGAACAAAGAGGGTTCTTGATGTTGCATTCCAATATGCAAGAAGTATGAGAAGAAGCTTTGTCGATACCGAGCATCTTCTTATGGCAGTGCTCCAAGAGGGCGATTCATATGCTGTTAAGTTCCTTAACTCTCTCGGTGTTGACGAGCGCCAGCTTTTTGAAGAACTCGTAAACGAATCTGGCAGAGAGGGCGTTGACGACAAAAATTCATCAAAGAGAAAGGGTAAGTCAAAAACTCCTACTCTTGACGAATTCGGCAGAGATTTAACCGCTCTTGCGAAAGAGGGCAAAATCGACCCTGTTATTGGCAGGGAAAAAGAAATTGAAAGAGTTATCCAAATTCTTTCAAGAAGGACTAAAAACAACCCTTGTTTAATCGGTGAACCGGGTGTAGGTAAAACCGCTATTGCCGAGGGTTTGGCACTTAAAATAGTTAAAGGCGAAGTGCCTGAACTTTTAAACGGCAAAAAGATTGTTGCGCTTGATTTAACTTCAATGGTAGCAGGTACAAAGTACCGTGGTGATTTTGAAGAAAGAATTAAAAAGGCAATGGACGAAGTAAAGAATGCTAAGGATATTATCCTTTTCATTGATGAAGTTCATACCATTATGGGCGCCGGTGCGGCTGAGGGCGCAACTGATGCCGCAAATATCCTCAAACCGTCACTTGCCCGTGGCGAAATTCAGGTTATCGGTGCAACAACTATTGACGAATACCGTAAGAATATTGAAAAAGATGCGGCTTTGGAGCGTAGATTTCAGCCGGTAACGGTTGGCGAACCTACTGAAGAAGAAACCGTTCAAATTCTTAAAGGTCTTCGTGATAAATATGAGGCTCACCATAAGGTTAAAATCAGCGATGAAGCTATTGACGACGCAGTTAAAATGTCGTCAAGATATATCGCCGACAGATATTTACCCGATAAAGCTATCGACCTTATTGATGAAGCTGCTTCAAGGGTAAGGCTTAAAACCTATACTGCGCCTGACAATATTAAGGCAATGGAAAAAGAAGTTAAATCTCTTGAAGAAGAAAAGAGCTCCGCTGTTCGTTCACAAGATTTTGAGCAGGCGGCAAAACTCAGAGATAAACAGTCGAGCCTTAAAAAGCTTCTTGACGAGGAAACGGAAAAGTGGAAAAACTTATCTTCTCACCAAGTTAAAGAAGTCAGCAGTGAGGATATAGCAGAGGTTGTATCATCCTGGACAGGTATCCCTGCAACTCAAATTACCAAGGAAGAATCTGAAAAACTTCTTCACCTCGAAGATGAACTTCATAAGCGTATCGTAGGTCAGGATAAAGCCGTGTCTGTCGTTTCCCGTGCAATCAGGCGTGGCAGAGCAGGTCTTAAAAATCCAAAGCGTCCTATCGGTTCGTTTATCTTCCTCGGTCCTACCGGCGTAGGCAAAACAGAACTTTCAAAGGCACTTGCCGAAACTATGTTCGGTGATGAAGATGATATCATAAGACTTGATATGAGTGAGTATATGGAAAAGCACACCGTATCTAAGCTTATCGGTGCGCCTCCGGGATATGTCGGCTTTGACGAGGGCGGTCAGCTTACCGAAAAGATAAGAAGAAAACCGTACTCGGTAGTTCTTTTTGATGAAATTGAAAAGGCTCACCCGGATGTGTTCAATATGCTTCTTCAAATTCTTGAAGATGGTGTTTTGACCGATTCACAGGGCAGAAAAGTAAGCTTTAAAAATGCTGTAATTATTATGACATCAAATGTAGGCGCAGCAAAGATTACCGACCCTAAGCTTGCACTTGGCTTTGAACATAAAGGCGAGGGCGAAAAGGACGAAAATGTTGATATTGAAAAGCTTGTGATGGCAGACCTTCGTGCAACATTTAAGCCTGAATTTCTTAACCGTGTTGATGATATTGTTGTGTTCAAGCAACTTGAAAAAGACGATATTAAGGAAATTGCACGCCGTATGTTCAAATCACTTAACAAGAGATGCGAAGAAATCGGCATTGAACTCGAAGTTTCCGACAAGGCACTTGATACTATTGCAGACAAAGGCTTTGACAAGGTTTACGGCGCAAGACCGCTTCGCCGTGCTATACAGACCAAGATTGAGGATAAACTTTCCGAGCTTATCCTTGAAGATAAGGTTGCCGGCAAATGCAAAGTAGATTTTGATAATGACGAATTTACTTTCACAAGCGTAAAATAAATATATTAAACATATATATGTAATGTCTTCCCTCAGCTGATTAATCGGTTGAGGGAAGTAAATATCTAATCAACGAAAAATCATATATTTGTTTTACATATAATTATTTTTAAATAATTTGTTAAGTCTATTGACAAATGGAAAAAAATTGTTACAATAGTATTTGTTAGCACTCAAAGGTGAAGAGTGCTAAGATTAATAGCTAATAATTTTAGAGGTGATAAATATGACAATCAAACCACTTGCAGACAGAGTTCTTTTAAAGTCTGTTGAAGCAGAAGAAACAACAATGAGTGGTATTATCCTTGCCGCTTCGGCGCAGGAAAAACCTGAAATGAGTGAGGTCATAGCAGTAGGTCCCGGCACAGAAGAAAACCCTATGACCGTTAAAGCCGGCGACAAAGTTATTATCAGCAAGTATTCAGGTACTCAGGTAAAACTTGACGGTGTTGAATACACTATTACATCGGTTAAAGATGTTCTTGCAGTAGTAGAATAATCGGAGGAATAAGTTATGGCTAAAGATATTATTTACGGCGAAGACGCAAGAAAAGCTCTTCAGGCAGGTATTGATAAGCTTGCCAACACAGTTAAAATTACACTCGGTCCTAAGGGTCGCAATGTTGTACTTGACAAAAAGTACGGCGCACCGCTTATCACTAACGACGGTGTAACAATCGCTAAGGAAATCGAGCTTGACGACCCGTTTGAAAATATGGGCGCTCAGCTTGTTAAGGAAGTTTCATCAAAGACGAATGATGATGCCGGTGACGGTACTACAACCGCTACTCTTCTTGCTCAGGCTCTTGTAAGAGAGGGTATGAAGAATGTTGCAGCAGGTGCAAACCCAATGGCTGTTAAAAACGGTATCAAAGCTGCAGTTGACGCTACTGTTGATGCAGTTAAGGCAAACAGCGAGCAGGTTAAGGGTTCAGACGATATTGCAAGAGTTGCAACCGTTTCTGCCGCTGACGAATATGTTGGCTCACTTATTGCCGACGCTATGGAAAAAGTTTCTGCCGACGGTGTTATCACTATCGAAGAATCAAAGACTGCTGAAACAACTTGCGAAGTAGTTGAAGGTATGCAGTTTGACCGTGGCTATATTTCACCTTATATGGTAACAGATACTGACAAGATGGAAGCTGTTATTGACGATGCAATGCTTCTTATTACAGATAAGAAGATTTCTTCAATTCAGGATATTCTTCCTCTCCTTGAAGCAGTTCTCAAGAGCGGTCAAAAGCTTGTAATCGTTGCAGAAGATGTTGAGGGTGAGGCACTTCAAACAATTCTTCTTAATAAACTCAGAGGTACATTTACCTGCGTTTGCGTTAAGGCTCCGGGCTTTGGCGACAGAAGAAAGGAAATGCTTCAGGATATCGCAATTCTTACAGGCGGTCAGGTTATCACTTCCGATATCGGTCTTGAACTTAAAGACGCTACTATGGATATGCTCGGCAAGGCTCGTCAGGTTAAGGTAACTAAGGAAAATACTATTATCGTTGACGGCGCAGGCGACAGCGACGAAATTAAGAACAGAGTAAATCAGATTAAGACTGCTATTGAAAATTCTACTTCTGATTTTGACAGAGAAAAGCTTCACGAGCGTCTTGCTAAGCTTGCAGGCGGCGTTGCAGTTATTAAAGTTGGCGCAGCTACCGAAACCGAAATGAAAGAAAAGAAGCTTAGAATCGAAGATGCACTTGCAGCTACCAAGGCAGCAGTTGAAGAAGGTATCGTAGCAGGCGGCGGTGTTGCTCTTATCAACGCTATTCCTACAGTTGAAAAGCTCCTTGATACCGATGATGCCGATTTCAAGACCGGTGTTCAAATCGTTCTTAAAGCTCTTGAAGAGCCTGTTCGTCAAATTGCTAAGAATGCAGGCGAAGAGGGTTCTGTAATTGTAGATAAAATTAAGAATTCTAACAAAGTCGGCTACGGTCTTAACTTTGCAACAAATGAATACTGCGATATGATTGAAGCAGGTATTGTTGATCCGGCAAAGGTTACCCGTTCAGCTATTCAAAATGCTTCTTCTGTTGCAGCTATGGTTCTTACAACCGAATCACTTGTAACAGATATTAAAGACCCACAGGCAGATTCGGCTCAGGCAGCGGCACTTGCAGCAGCTCAGGGCGGCGGAATGTATTAATAAAACGTGTAATGCAGTTTTAAATCATTGACAAATTAAGAATATGCTCTTATAATTAGGGCATATTCTTTTTTTATATTGAAGGTAATTAGTAATGAATTTTAAAAAGATTATTTCTTTAATATTGGCGGTAGTTATGGCAATTTGTACTTTGTCATTTGCTGATTTTAATGTATTTGCGGATGTTATTACCACGCAGGAAATTGTACCGGGTGTAAATGATACGGATACGCTTCTTACTTATCCGGAGTTCAATTCTAAGGTGACCGACGGTGCATTTGTTATTCCGGGACTTATGTCTGCTGTTTCGTATAATAAGTCTTTGAAACGCTATGCGTCATCTTCTACTATGTGTCCGCAGGCAATGTGCAAAGTGGGTCACTACACTCTTATTACCGCTTATGACAGCAATAATGTTTCTAAATCGGTTGTTTTTGTTCTTGATGCGGATAATGTTCTTGTGAAAACTCTTGTGCTTTCCGATTCCTATCATGTCGGCGGTATCGCATATGACAGTGCTAATCAACTTATCCTTATAACAAAAGGCAATCTCAGTGCGCTCGGAGTAATTTCATTAGAAGATTTTAACAAATATATGAAGTTTTCAAGTTCGTTTGTTAAAATTGAATACACTATTGAAGAAAACGACTGCGACAAATATGTTGATAATGCGTCGGGCGTTACATATAAAAACGGACTTGTTTATATCACAAATTTTAACAAATATCCTAAAAGCTATGCTTATTGTTACACCTCGGTTTATAATAAGAATACAAACGAATATAAACTTTATTTTAAATATAAAATGTCTATTCCCGACTATACCCAAGGCATTTCGTTTACTCAGTACAAAGGCAAGCTCAGAATGTTTGCTTCAGTAGCTTACGGCAGAAACGAAACAAAAAATATTTATTGCTCTTATCTTTACACTTATACATTTGACGACCAAACGGGAAACAAAACGCTTGACAATATTCTTTCCTGCCCGCCTATGTTTGAATATACATATGCTAAGGGTGGTAAACTTTATTGCCTTTTTGAATCTGCTTCCGCTGTTTACAGAAATGTGTCAAGAAAACCGATTTCTTATGTTATGCCGATTAAGCTTAGCGCTGTTTGCGACGAAAAAAAGGGAAGCATACTTAATATAACAACAACCAATGTGCCAAACGGTAAATATGTAAATGCTTCGTGTACTGCGAAGGGTGCTAAGGTTTATTACAGCACATCTGTACCGTATATAAGAAAGGGTAAGCTCTCTTCAGGCTATTTGCATCCAAGCGGATATTTGAAGCAAAATACAAGTATGGTTTATGCGGTGGCTGTGGTTGACGGCAGAATAATTGCATGCGATTCAATATATATTTCGGTTGGCACAGCCTCTGCTCCTACAAATTTAAAAGTTACCAAGAAAACAAAAAATACAGTTTCTCTTTCTTGGAAAAAAGCTTCGTCTTCAACATCTTATGAAATTTACAGAAGCACAAGCAAAGACAAAAACTTTGAAAAGGTTGCTACTGTTTCCGGTTCTAAAGCAACCTATAAAGATACTAAGCTTAAAAAGAATAAGAAGTATTACTACAAAGTTCGTGCAATAAGAAAGGGTTATATCAATTCTTCTTATACTTCAACAGTAAATTCAAAAACTTTGAAAAAATAATATTGTTCAATTTAACTAAAAAAAGGCAGGATATTTTTATCTTGTCTTTTTTCTTTTATACACTTGTATATTTCTTTTTTTTGTGGTATTATATATTCATAAAAATTATACAAATCAACTGATTTGACATAAATTCGGAGGTTGTTATGCCAAAAAATAATAAACTTGGATGTTCTTATTCAACTCAGCTTAAACTTGCAAATTCGCTTAAAGAACTTATGACCACTCAAAGTTTTGATAAGCTTTCGGTTTCCGATATAACAAATCATTGCTCACTTCACAGGCAAACTTTTTATTATCATTTTGATGATAAGTATGAACTTCTTGACTGGATAGTATATAAAGAACTTATTGAGCCTCTTGTTGACGGTTTCACTTTTGACAATATGTACGACCGTTTTATTAAACTTTTCACAACAATGGTTGAGGAAAAGAAGTTTTATCTTAATGCGCTTAAAATCGATGTTGACGATATGTCAAGGTATATCAGTCGCCTTGCATACGACCAGTTTATGATTGTGATTGACTGTATTGAAAAAAATACCGGTGTTAAATCTGACCACGAGGAAAATGTTATGTTTGCCGAGTTTTTGGGCTATGGCTTTGTCGGTCTTGTTTTCGGCTGGGCACAAAGGGGTATGAAAGATTCGCCGGAGGTTATGACAAAGCGCCTTGAAAGAATTATAAATAATCTTAAACATATTGCGACTGAAAGCAATAGATAATTTTTTAACGGGTGTATTTATTGCGCCCGTTTAATTTTCGTTTAATTTTTTTGTTTAATAATCATTATAGGTGATATTATGAGAATTTTAATTGTAGAAGATGAATACAAGCTTGCAGAACTTGTGAGCGAAAGATTAAAAAAGGAAAATTATCAAACAGAGATTGCAACCGACGGTCAAACGGGTCTTTATGAGGCTTTGAGCGACAGCTACGACCTTTTAATACTTGATATTATGCTTCCTAAGCTTAACGGCACGGAAATTTTAAAACAAGTAAGAAAAGAAAATATAGATGTAAAAATAATTATGCTAACCGCAAAAAGTACTATCGAGGACAAACTTACAGGTCTTACAAGCGGCGCAAACGACTATATTACAAAACCTTTTCACATTGACGAACTCGTAGCAAGGGTAAATATTCAGCTTCGCGGAGCATTTGCCAAGGAACAAATGGGTAAGCTTACATTCGGCGATATTGAGCTTGATACCAAAAATTCCGTATTGTCAAATATCACCACTCTTGAAAATGTAGGTGTTATTAATAAAGAATTTCAAATACTTGAGTATTTTATTAATAATCATAATCAAATTCTTTCAAAAGAGCAGATTTATGACAGGATTTGGGGCTTTGAAAATGAGATAGAGTCAAATAATCTTGAAGCTTATTTGTCATTTATCAGAAGAAAGCTAAAAGCGATAGATTCCAAAACGACTATAAAAGCAGTTCGCGGAATGGGTTACAGAATGGAGTATAACGATGAAAAAGCTTAAATCTAAAGTATTTTGGGTAATAATGCTTATGCTCAGTATATTTTCATTAGTTCTTATTACCGCTGTTAATATTCAAGATTATCGCCAGGAATATCATCAAATTGTATCACGCTTTGACAGGGTGGATAATTTTGATAAAAAGCCGTTGGATAATAATATGAACGGCAATTCAAATTTGGCTCCTCCGCCGCAGAATAATGATAATAAAAATGAAAATGTAAGGTTTGCCGATGCAGTTGTTTATACCGTTTTTCTTGATGACGATAAAAATATAGTGGGCGTAATAAACCGTTCCGATAACGATGTTTCAAACGATGAAATTAAAACGCTTGCCGAAAATTATATTTATTCAAATAAAAAAGAAAAGTCGGTCGGAAATCTTTTTACTTCAAAATATTCCTATTCGTTAAACTCTAATGTACTTACCGTTACGGATAACAGCCAAACAAACAGTAAACTTACAAAAGAACTTTTGTTGTCGCTTCTTCTATTTGTTTTGATAGAAATTATAATTTTTTTTGTGTCAAAAAAGCTGACCGCTTGGATAATTAAACCGGTCGAGGAAAGCTTTGAAAAGCAAAAGCAGTTTATAGCCGACGCTTCCCACGAACTTAAAACGCCGCTTGCGGTTATTATGGCGAGCAGTGACGCACTTGAAAGCGACAGGGAGGAAACAAGGTGGCTTGATAATATAAAAAGTGAAAGCGAGCGAATGAGCAAGCTTATTGCAAGCCTGCTTGACCTTGCGCAGAGTGAGGAATATACGGATACGCTTGAACTCGAAAGCGTCAATTTATCAAAAATTGTTGAAACTTCAAGCCTTTCTTTTGAGGGTGTTATGTTTGAAAAGGGAATAGGGCTTGGCTGTAATATTGACGATAACATTATAATAAACGGTGACAGTGATAAGCTTAAACAGCTCGTTTCAATTTTGCTTGATAATGCTACTCACCACAGTTTTAAAAATACCGATGTTCAAGTTGAACTTCATAAAAATGACGGCAATATTACACTTGAAGTAAGAAACCACGGCGAACCTTTGCCGCAAGGCGAGGAAGAAAAAGTTTTTGAACGCTTCTATCGGAGCGATAAATCACGAAACAGAGATGAAAACCGTTATGGCTTGGGTCTTGCGATAGCTAAAAATATTGTCACGGCTCATGGCGGCAAAATAACGGCGTTTTCAAACGACGGTGTGACCACATTTAAAGTTGTATTTAATAATTAAAGAAAAAATCGGGTATTTTAAAAATACTCGATTTTTTTAATGTTCGTTTAATTTTTGCCCGTTAATATTAAGATAACAAAGAAACCAAGAAGTTTTGAAAGGAGTAAAAATTATGAGTACAAATATAAACAAAAAAAGATTAATAAGAAATGCAGTGATGATTATTGCAGTGATTGCCTTGGCAGTAGGTGTATTCTTTACCGCAAAGAGTATTTCATCATCAAGTGTGGCACAAATGCCGCAAATGTCAAATACACAAATGAACGGTGATGGATCAAATTCGTCAAACCAAACACCGCCACAAAAACCTGACGGCGACACTAACGGCGGTACGTCGAGTGACAACTCAAGTCAAAACAGCAATTCGGATAGTCAAAACAGCGCACCTCCCCAAATGCCGTCTAACGATTCGTCAAATCAGTCAAACGATTCAAACTCTCAATCAAGCGATTCTTCAAATGATGCTTCACAGCAAAACGATTCGCAAAATTCAAATGACACTTCATCCGCCAATTCCGGCGCAAATGAGCAACAGGCAAATCCTATGCCAAACAATCAAAACGTTCCCCAAAACACCCCTAATAGTTTTAATTACAAATATATAATTTTGGCAGTCCTTATATTGCTCATTTGTGCCGTTTTGATATATCTTGTAATGTCAAGATTTAATAAATACGGTTTTAAGAAAACACTTAAAAATGCAGACAAAATCTTGATTTATGTTATGACGGTTATTATTGCAACTTCAGCTTGTACAGGCGCCGGAGTTTATGCGATTAATCACACTTCGTCGCAGTCGCAAATCGGCGGCGGTAATGCTTCTCAAAGTGTCAGCGCAAGTGGCGCAACAGAAGTTGACGGAGAAAGCTTAACACTCGGCGACACTTATACAAGCCAAACGAGTGATGAAAGCGCAATTCTTGTGTCGAATTCAGGTAAAGCAACAATCACTTCTGCCACAGTAAACAAATCGGGCGGTGACAGTTCAAATACAGAAAATTCGGAGTTTTACGGCGTGAATTCAGGCATACTTGTGCAGGAAAATTCAACTGCAACAATAAAAGACACAAAAATTACAACTTCAGCCAAGGGCAGTAACGCTGTTTTTTCAACAGGCGAAAACTCAAAAATATATATCAGCGATTCAACAATAACAACAACGGGTGAGAGCTCGTCAAGAGGTCTTGACGCAACCTACGGTGGATATATTGAAGCTGATAATGTAAATATAACAACTCAGGGCGGTTCTTGCGCCACCCTTGCAACCGATAGGGGCGAGGGCACGGTTATTGCCAAAAACTCAACTCTTGAAACAAACGGCACGGGTTCACCTCTTGTTTATTCAACAGGCGATATCACCGTTTCAAATTCAACGGGTACTGCAAACGGCTCTCAAATGGTGGTTGTCGAGGGCAAAAACAGCGCAAGCGTTTCTGACTCAACTTTAACCGCAAGTGCAAACGGCAACAGAGGCGATACCGATGTTAGCGGCGTAATGATTTACCAGTCAATGAGTGGTGATGCAGGTGAGGGTACAGGTACTTTCACAAGCGAAAACTCAACTTTGAGCATTACAAAAGATTCTGATTATTATGAAAGCGCGCCTATGTTTTTCGTAACCAATACCGACGCGGTAATTAATCTTACTAATACAAAATTGTCATTCGGCAGCGGTACTTTACTTGATGTTAAGGGTACGGACGAGTGGGGCACTTCCGGTTCAAACGGCGGTAATGTTGAATTTAATGCAACAAATCAAACTCTTTTGGGTGACATTGAAGCAGACGATATTTCAACCGTTTCTTTAAACCTTACATCTTCTTCATTTGAAGGTTCAATCAATAATTCTAACTCGGCTAAGGAAATAAGCCTTACACTTGATAAAAACTCAACCGTCAAGCTTACAGCCGACACATATGTAACAAGCCTTGACGATGCCGATACCTCGTATTCCAATATTGATTTTAACGGCTACACTCTTTATGTAAATTCAAAAGCAATTAATTAAATCAAAAGGACACTTTCAAAACGAAAGTGTCCTTTAAACATTTATTAATATGATTTTCTTCTGCCTTTTTTGTGCTTAATCGGCTTTTGATTAATTGTATTTTTAATCTCTTTTTGCGCCGCTTTTCTTAAACTGTCAGCGTCGTGAATAACCGTTTTGTCGTAGCAGTGACTTAATGCCTGAGTTAAGCCTAAAAGGATAAACAAATTAATAATCTGCTTAGGCGAGTTGAAAATATAGTCTGTAAGACCAAAAAGCAAATACATCATCATAGATGTAAATACACAAAATACAAGCGTAAATTTCTTACCGTTATTTGCATTGATTTCAAGGAGCTTACCGAATGCACAAACAAGAACTATTACAAGAAGCACAAGACCTATTATTCCGAGTTCAACCCAAGTTTCAAGCACAAAGTTGTGACCGTGCGGTTTGTCAAGGTCGTACATATTGTAAAGAATTTGACCTGTCTGCTCAACACCGAAGCCGGTACCTATAATAAACGGCAGTGCATTGTGGAATATAAAGTCAAGAAGACTTCCCCAAATTTGCAAATGCGCCGCAGATGATTTTGCCGCTTCAGCACCTGCACCTCTTGCTTTAAATATAATACCGTATCTTGTAAGAAGCGACGGAACTATAACGGCAACTGTCGGTACAAATATTTGAAGCATAGGCTTTTTGTGCTGTTTAAATAATACAATAAACATAAAGAGCCAACCGAGAATGGCGATAACACATCCGCCGCGGGTAAGTGTTGCGCTGATACCGCCGCTGATAAGCACATTTATCATAAAATAAGTGATTTTATGCTTTTTGCCCTTTGTGTTTAAGAAAAGATAAATAGAGATAGGGTAAACTATCATTAAATAAGTTGCCAGCAAATTAGGGTTAGAGAAGAAACCGCTCGCTCTTGAGTCCCACCAAAGCGTTGTATCAATGTCAAACGGCAACCAAGTGTAAACCTTTTTGTCAAGTGGCTTGTAAAAAGGAGTAACAAGTACCTGCGATTTTTTAATATAGTCATACTTAAAAAGTGTGTATGAGCATATTTGCAAAACTGCAACAAAACCGTTTATCGCACCCGCTATTGACATTGCGGCAAGGAGCCTGTCAATTTTTTTTCTCGTTCTGACTAAGTTATGAATCATAACTTCAATCAAAAACATACCCCACCAAAGACCTGCGGTGGCGAGCGTCGAAAACTTCGTGTCAGACCAAAGAGTGCTGAAAAGCGCATATCCCATAAATGCCATCATAAGTTTGCCAAGAGTACCCACTTTCGCCTTCCTACCTTCTCTTGACCATTGCATTTTAAACACAATAAAGCCAATGAAAAGCAAAAACGGACTGA
Source organism: bacterium (assembly GCA_963657005.1). Classification (GTDB taxonomy): domain Bacteria; phylum Bacillota; class Clostridia; order Oscillospirales; family Acutalibacteraceae; genus Eubacterium_R. Next base: position 46,600 of record CAVKLC010000011.1, read on the forward strand.
CATATTCAGGCAAAATAGGAAATAAAAATACTGTTGCCAAAAGCCAGCACCAACCGGGGTTAGTCTTGTATTGCTCCTTTAGGCTTATCATTTTTTCTTTCATAATTAAACCTCAGCGCTTTAAATCGTTTAGATTTATTCGCTTTAATCTATATTTATTTTTATCAAATTTAAAATAGTGCACAAAACACAAATTATAATATACACTACTTGTAGCAAATTTGCAAGTATAATAATTTACCATTAAATTTTTATGAACAAATTTTAACTTGTTAATATTTTCATAAAATAATATTTAATATATAATATAACTATTTATGTTGCATTAATTTTGTTTTTATTGTATAATTAGCAAGTATCTAATCATATTTTTCCCCGTGTTTTATGTTTTGGGGATATAGGAGTGAAATTATGGACGAAAAAGACTTAAACAATCTTAACGACGAAAATGAAGAAAAAGATTTAGATTTTGAGGAAAATCTTGAAGAAAAAGACGGTGTTAAGTACGAAACCAATGATGATTGGGAGTTTGAAGCAAAAGCGCCTACTCTTGATGATGACCTTGTAATGGAAAATCAAGAGTACAAAATTTCTTTTGAAAAGGAAAAGCCTGCGCCGAAACCTGCAAAGCAAAGCGCACCGGCAAGCGTTGATTCTTCAAACCAAATTGTTATAAAGAAGGAAAATCTTAAATTTATCCCGCTTGCAATTTTTATGGCGGCTGTTATTGCAGTTGTATCTGTTTTCGGCGTTAGGTACTATACGGTTCCTAACGGTAAAGAGGGTAAGTATATGAATCCTGCTTCCGTTGTTGCAACAGTTGACAGTCAAAAAGTCAGCATAGGTATGTACGATTATTATTATGCAAGTATGGTAAGCTATTATGAACAGTACGCTTCGTACGGCTATTTTGACCTTGATACAACAAAAGATTATTCTAAGCAGTATACTACCGACGATGACGGAAATAAAGTTTCTTGGCAAAAGTTTTTTGAAGATGAAGCGCTTCACGAGGTTGAGCAAATCACTGTTTATTATTCAAAAGCAGTTGTAGACGGCGTAACTCTTACTTCCGCTCAGGAAAAGATTATTGAAACTCAAATTCAAACTCTTAAAGACACCGCTTCTCAAAATAATTTAAGCCTCGACCAGTATATTAAGGCTAACTTCGGTGCTTATTGCAGTGAAGACACAATCAGGCTTATGCTCACCCAGTATTATATGGGCGCTAACTATAAGGGAAAGTACAAGGCTGAATCAAAGATTTCCGACAAGCAAGTTGAAAAGTACTATGACGAGCACAAAAGCGATTATGAACAAATCGAATTTTACTATATAGCTGCAACTTACGATTCAACAGATGATGATACAAAGGCTGACTCTGTTAAAAAAGCTGAAGAAATTATGGCTAAGATGAAAGATAAAAAGTCTGTTTTAGCTCTTGTCCCTGAAGTTTATTCATCATATATCGACTCTGAAGTTCAATCGGCTATGGAAAGCGATTCGACTCTTACAGAAGAAAAGGCTAAAGAGGAAGCCATCAAAACTTATGAATCAAATGTTGTTGCAACTGTTTCAGGTAGTGATTCACCGTTTGACGATGAAATGAACACTTGGCTTTTCAGCGACGATACAAAAGTAGGCTCAAAGAAATATTATATTGATGCCGACAACGGATACATTTATATTGTATTAAAAACTGAAAATGCGTCTATTGAAGATGATGAAACATATACAGTAAGGCATATTCTTATTGAACCAGAATCTGATGACGATTCTTCTTCATCAACTTCTTCAAGTGATACCGAATATACAGATGCTCAGTGGAAAGCCGCAAAGAAAAAGGCTGACCAAATCGTTGCTAAGTTTAATAAGGGCGATAAGAGCGAGTATTCCTTTGCAAAGCTTGCAGAGCAGTACAGCACCGATACAGCTTCAACTTCTTCCGGCTCAAGCGATTCGTTCGGCGGCCTTTATGAGAGCGTAGTTCTCGGTCAAATGGTTGACGAATTTGAAAACTGGGCAACAGACGATTCCCGCAAGTACGGCGATGTTGATATAGTTAAGTCAGATTACGGCTATCATATTATGTTCTTTATTAATGATTGCCCTGAGTATGAATCAAAGATTATTACTCAAATCAAGAGCGACAACCTTTCAAATATGGTTGACAAGGCTGAAATTAAGGTTCGCGAATCTTCAATAAAGAAAGCTGTTGAAAAAGAGAAGCAGGCTAAGGAAGAAGCCGCAACATCAACCACTCAGTCAACAACTTCTTCTCAAACAACTTCGGAGCAAACAACAACTTCCGCTGAGTAAAAAGCGACAAAATAAATAATAATTTTAGAAAATATAAAATAATTCTTGTAATATTCGTTATAATAGTGTAAAATATTCTTTGGATTAAATTTGATTGAAATAGGTAGGACGAAAAAATGGCAAAAAAACAATTAGATGATGATTTATTGACAGGAGGCAGTGTTGCGGGCAACGATAAGTCTGCAAAGAAAGCTGCTAAGGCTCAAAAATCAGCTGAAAAGAAAGCCGCTAAGGCTGCAAAGCTTCGTGAAAAGAACGAAGCTAAAAGAGCAGAAATTAAAAAAGAAATTGATGCTCTTAAAGCTAAAAAGGCTGAAACAACTGATGAAAAAGAACTTGAAAAACTCTCTGCTCAAATCAAAAAACTCAGCGATAAGTATTCTTCTGTCGGTTCAAGCGGTAACGGCATAGCTCCAAGAACAGCAAAGATTATCAAATCTGTTATTTGTATCGTTATTGTAGTTGCTCTTCTCGTTACTTATGTTGCAACAGGTACAGTAAGAAAAGGCTTTATCGCTTCTCTCAGTATTCCGGCTGAAACATTTACAGGTATGACTGTTTCAAATTCTGACGGTTCATCAAAAGCAAAAATTAAAGTTGCTACATACAACTACTATTTTGCAATGACTTATAACAACCTCAGAAGCAGACAGCAGCAGTACAGTCAGTACGGTCTTGATTTAGAACAATTCAACCTTGATGTTGACTTTGACCAGAAGCTTTCAAAGCAGACCACTAAAAACGATGATGGTGAAAAAGTTACTTGGGCTGAGTATATTCAAGATGAAGTAATTGAATCTATTGAAGATACTTATACTTATTATCTTGCAGCAAAAGAAGCTAACGACGGCAAAGACCCTGAAATTACATCAGACCAAAAGAAAGAGCTTAAAGAAACTCTTGACCAGTACAGAGAATCTGCTCATAACTACGGTTATACACTCAGCGGTTATCTTGTTAAGGCAATGGGCAAGGGTGTAACCGAAAGCTTATTTAAGCAGGAAGCTACAAGAAGTTACATTGCTGAAAACTATAAGTCGGAACTCAGCGACACTTCTTCAAGCAAAACATATACAGACGAAGACTATAATAACTACAAGAATGAAAATGAAGACAGCCTCAAAGCAGTTGATATCAGATTTTTTGAATGTTCAAGCGAAGATGATGCAAAGGCATTTAAGAAAGCACTTAAGGCTGACGGTTCAAACTTCTCGTCTCTCGCTCAAAAGTATGCTTCATCAGATTTCGATAAGGAAGCTTACGGCGACGATGCTTATTCAACAGAAATCGGCGTAACTAAAGAAAATCTTCAAAACAAGGGCTATGCTGTCGCAACTGCTGACAGTGATGATGAGGATAGTTATCCTGGTCTTGACTGGCTCTTTAGTTCAAAAAGAAAAGCAGGCGATTCATATCAGTACAGCACATCTGTAGTTTATGTACTTGCTCCTGCTTCAATTCAGGACAGAAATACTGTTAATGTTCGTCACATTCTTATTGCTCCTGAAACTGATGACGATACAGAAGCTAAGGACGCAACAGACAAGCAGTGGGCTGCAGCTTATAAGAAAGCTACTAAGATTCTCGACGAGTACAATGCAGGCGATAAGACTGAGGACAGCTTTGCTGACCTTGCTAAGGATAACTCAACCGATACAGGTTCAAGCGATAACGGCGGTCTTTATGAAAATGTAACACCTGGTCAAATGGTTAACTCATTCTCTACTTGGTGCTTCGATTCATCAAGAAAAGCAGGCGATACAGATATTGTTAAGTCTGATTACGGTTATCATATTATGTACTTTGTAGTTAAAGGTGACCTCAAGGTATGGCAGTACACAGCACAGCAGAAGCTTTCATCAAGTGACAGCACCGCAGCTACCGACAAGCTTGAAAAAGATTATTCAATCAAGGTTAACTGGTTCGGTTCTCGTTACTTTGAAAAGGATGTCGACATCGACAACTAATTAATAAACTGAGAATGTTGAGAAAGTGAGATAAATTTTGTATTCTGCGAATGGGTGCTGTACGATGGTACTGCCCCTGAGCAAAAGACAAAAAGTGCCAAAAATGGCTTAGACTCAATGTCCAAGCCATTTTTCAAATAGTAAATTCAAAAGTTGTTTTCGGTGAAAGCAAGTCGCTACTATATGAATAGTATAACTGCATTTTTATAATCTGGCACGGTTTATCCACTTTATCGACATTCTAAGGGGAAAATAAATGGTAAAAAATTCTGATGTGCAAAAGCTGAAAGATGAGATTTCTCGTCTTATGGCGGCACTTGAAGATGTTAATTTTGAATGTCAACGCCTTGAAATTATTAATTCAAATCTTGATTTTCAACTTAAATCTGTCAATAGGGAATTAAAACAGAATATTGCAACTCTTGAAGCTTTGGAAGAAGAAAATAAGCAGTTAAAACAGCAGCTTGAAGGGCTTTGTCAATAAAAGTGTGTAAGTTTTTTGAAAAGTTATAAATTCAAGATTATGCAGGGATATGAAGTGGAGCGAAGTGAAACGAAATATCCCTGCATAAACGGCTCAAATCGTGTGCTCGTATTTTTCAATACGGGCACTGATTTTTTCGTTTGTTGAAAGTTGATTTCTGACCATTGCCCAATTTTGAACTTTGCTGTCATTCCACTTTTTGTAAAGCTCTGTTATGCGCAAATAGAGTAATTTGAGCAATGCATTTTCGTTCGGAAATGCACCTTTTTTGGTGACTTTTCTGAAACTCGAATTTATGCTTTCAACTGCGTTTGTTGTGTACATAACTTTACGAACGGCACTTCCGTAGTCAAAAAGTTGCTCGACATGGTTGAAATTTCGCTTCCAAACTTCTACGGCTCCGGGATATTGCGACCATTCCTGACAGAATTGTTCAAACGCTTTTCTGCATGCCGCAAGACTTGACGCACCGTATACTCTTTTCAAAGATTGTGTGAATTTTTTGTAATCTCTGCTCGG
>CAVKLC010000012.1:0-50577 GCA_963657005.1 bacterium
TTACGGTATCCATAGATACCTAAAATCGTATCGTTTCTGCGTTGTTGAAACAAATCATTTATTGTTTCATTTATTTTATTAGAAATAAATTTCTAATTGTTTCAAAAAACGGGTGCGGTTATGGCTGCTTATTCACAACCGCAAACTATAATTTATCTCACTTAAATAACTTCTTAATACGCTTCTCAATTTTATAAACATAAAGGATCGTAAGTTTATCAATCATCTTTTCATAAACGAAGAACATAAAATTCATCAGCACGGCAAAAACGGCAATAAACCATTCGCCCTGACCGTCTTCCAAAAACGGAATACCGAAAACTTTAATCAAAACCACTTGGCAAAGAAGCATTGCAGCGTTAAACAAAGCAAGCTTCGCAATAATTCTGAGCGGTTTTGATTTTATTTTTTGAAAATAATCGCGAATAATCGGGTAGAAACCGAAAAAACTCACATACATCATCATACATTCCTTGTCCGTTACAAGGATAAATGCAAGAATGCTTGTTGAAACATAGGTTATCCACGCACTTGAAGCAGAAAAAGTACGCTTGAGCATAATCATTAATACGCCCAAAAACATAGGCACAGCGTAAGCAAGCACCATTGTTATTCCGCCCAAAAACAGCATAACTACCGACAGTGCTGTTGACAGTGCCGACACTGCAAGTTTCGTTGAATTTCTCATATTTTCACCATATCATTACATAAATTTGAATTAAAAATACTATATCATTTTAGGCAAAATATGTAAATAGTGTGAATAAGGAGTTAAATATTTGTTCATTTTTCACCTATTCCCTTTACAAATATTATAAGTAAATATATAATTATTATTAATATAAGCTTTTATATTTGAGGGGTGTTAATTTTGAAAAAAATTCTTATTATTGCTCTTTGTGCAGTGCTCGTCTTGGCATTTACGTTTGTTGCCTGTTCAAAAAACAGCAACCAATCAACCGGCACAACAACCGCTGCAAATTCGGGTGAAACAGTTAATGCAAGCACCAAAACAAGTCAAACAGAGCAAACTACAGCCGACGGTCTTGACGCCGCTGACAACGAGTACGGCTTTGAAGCCGAAGTCGTAACAGATAAAAGCGGCAAAGAAGTGACCGACAAAAATGGTGAAAAAGTAACGACTGATGTTGCTGTTGCGTACCATACCGACGCAAAGGGCAATACATACGCTCAAAAAATAGATAACGACGGCAACGAAGTAACAGACAAAAAAGGTAACCCTGTTACACTTAAAGAAACTACTACCGCGAAAAATACAACAACAAAAGCCGTAAATACAACAAAAACAAGCGGCAAGGCTGATTCTTCAACTTCAAAATCAAACGGCACAACTGCAAAAGGTGAAACCACAAAAGCTTCAGGCAATGAAACCACAAAATCAGGTTCAGCTGCAACTACAAAAAAGAACGATTCAACCGAAACCACAACCGAAAAGGTAACAGCTACCACAAACAAGGACGCAGAAGTTACAAAAACTTCCGACACAACAAAATTTGAAGGCAACGAAAGCGTACCTAAAACTTCAGCCACAGGCAAGGAAGTAAACTTCAGCACGACGGATATGGAAACTATTGCAGATATGCTTGAAGTTCCTTACCTTTACCTTACAAGTTATGAAAACTCGGACGGCGTGCCTATCAACATTGCGGCATACACAGCAGTTTGGATGGCTCAGCACGACGGCGGAACAGCCGAAACTTATCCGTCAAGTCCGGTTGTTCTTAACCTTTTCAAGTTCTACGGTCAAACCGTTGTTAACTTTAAAACCAAGGTTAACGATGTTAAGGATACTCCTATTAAGTACAACACAAAAAATGACACATTCACCGTAAGCACTTACCCTAAAAAGAAGCAAACGGTTAAGATTACAAAAATTGAAGACCTCGGCGATAATAATTTTTACAAGGTAACAGCAGATGTAAGCGGTGCAGACAAGATTAAGAAAGTTTATGCAATCATTCAAAAGAATAAGCTTGACTCAACACTTGGTTTCTCGGTTAAGGCACTTAATTGGAAGTAAGTCAATTAGGCTGACAGTGTCAGCCGCTACAAAAATATTGCTCTTTTATTTAGTAGCTATATAACAGCAAAACGGACAGTGAATTAATCGCTGTCCGTTCTTTTTATCTGTATTAATTATTTAGTTGAAAATCTAAACTGAGTTATTGTTTTGAATTCCTCGTTTGCTTCAACATACTTAAACGGGAAATTAGAGTGGTTAACAGAATCGGGGTAAAACTGAGTTTCAAGCGCAACGCCACGGCGATATGTAACCTTTGAATCACCCTTGCCCAGATTACCGTCCTTTGCAAGCCAGCCGCCGCAATAAACCTGAATACCTACCAAGTCGGTCCAAACTTCCATATTTCTGCCCGAAGCTTCGTCATAAAGCACAGCCGCCTGAGTAAGCTCTCCAAGTTTTTTTTCCTTTAAGCAGTAGTTATTATCGTAACCGATACCGTCGATAACCGCTCTGAAAGGCTCATCAATCTTGTCACCGATTTTGTGCAAAGTTGAAAAGTCCATCATAGTGCCTTCAAGTTCGCCAAGCTCACCGGTAGGAAGCTGAGAATCATCAGTTTCCGTAAACTTGTCAGCATTAACAAGCAAATACTCATCCTCAACTGTCTTTTCAGGGTCGGCTGAGAGGTTGAAATAAGAATGGTTGGTTGGGTTTGCAACAGTCTTTTTGTCACTCAAAACAGTGTACTCGATTTTAAGAGCGTTATTGTCGTCAAAAGTGTACTTAACTTTCATAGTGAAGTTGCCCGGAAAGCCGTCTTCCATATCAGGTGAGAAGAACTTGAAAGTGACAAAATCATCGCCAACTTCCTCCACATCCCAAATATTGAAGCTGAAACGACCGCCGCTGTGAAGCGTCCAAGTGCCCTGATTATTAGGAGTGTGATACTCATTACCGTCCAAAACGAACTTAGCATCACGAATACGGTTAGCATACCTGCCGACAACTAAGCCTTGATAACCAAGGTCAGGGTCAACATAATTGTTAACATCGTCAAAACCGAGCACAACATCGCCAAGCTTACCGCTCCTGTCAGGTACATTCACCGAATGAATACCTGCGCCGAGTGTCATAAGCTCAACAAAAGCGCCGTTTGAATTTGTAATCTTAAAAAGTTCTACATCGCCCTTGCCGTCAAGGTGACCGAAACTTCTCTTTTCAATATTCATAATTATTCCCCTTAATAATATTGATTAATCTTTATAAATCGACCTCAAAAGAGCAATTTCCTTTGCGTAGCCGTCAATATCGTTCGGCGTTTCAAGGAAGAACGACAAGTGCTTGAGCCTGTCGTTATTGATGATTTTTTCAATAGCGTCAAGACCGATAGTGCCCTCGCCTATCTTTTCATGCCTGTCCTTATGAGATGCAATCGGATTTTTAGAATCGTTTAAATGAATAGCTTTGAGCCTGTCAAGACCGATAACGCTGTCAAACTCGTCAAGTACACCGTTAAGGTCACCGACTATATCATACCCTGCGTCGTTTACATGGCAAGTGTCAAGGCAAACGCCGATTTTATCGCTAAGCTCAACTTTATCGATAATCGCTTTAAGTTCCTCAAAACTCCTGCCGATTTCCGTTCCCTTGCCCGCCATAGTTTCAAGCAAAACGGTAGTAGTCATTTCAGGAAAAAGAACTTCATTAAGCGCACCTGCGATAAAATCAATACCAACCTCTGCACCCTGACCGGTGTGAGAGCCCGGGTGGAAATTATAAAGCTGGTTTGGCGTGTATTCCATTCTTTTTAAATCGTCTGCAAATGTATTTTTGGCAAACTCCCTTGTTTCAAGCTTAGCACTGCAAAGGTTAAGCGTATACGGTGCGTGAGCCAAAATAACAGGAAAATTATTTTCCGCCATTAGATTTAAAAAGGTGTTAATATCATTTTCATCAATAGCCTTTGCACTGCCGCCGCGAGGGTTGCGGGTGAAAAACTGGAAAGTATTTGCACCAATCTCAACAGCCTGTTTAAGCATAGCCGTGTAGCCTTTTGACGCACTCAAGTGTGCTCCGATAGTAAGCATATTTTTCTCCTATTTAAGCAGTGAATTACTGCCGTAAAATCTATTGTTTTTTTGCTTCTTCTTTTGCGATATCCTCGTCCGCTTTGCCCAACATAATATATTCAAGCAAATCTGCAACGCACCCCTTATTGCAATGGCACGCTTCAAACTTGCAAATGTTATGTATCGGCTGCGGCGCTTGACCCGCGCAGGCAGGAAGACCAACGGTTTTGAGCATATCCCAGTCGTTATAATAATCGCCGATTGCCGCAACATGGCTCTTTTCTATACCAAGCATATCGGCAAGCTTCATAATACCTACGCCCTTGTGGGTATCTTTTTGAAGCATTTCAAGTGAAAAGATTGAGGACGACATAAAATTAGCGTCTGGATTTTCATTTTCTTTAATAAACTTTTTCAGCTTTTTAATAGTAATCGGGTTAGACCAAAAGATAACTTTCATCCAACCGTCACGAGGCACACGGTCAATATCCTTAACAATTTCGTGGTGCGCCTTGTCAAAATACATTGTGCCTTTAGCGAAAAGTCCGCTTTTTACAATGTAAACATAATCGTCAAAATAAATGCCGATATCAACGCTTTTAAAAGTTTTGTTAAACTCTTTTGCAACTTTTTTTACAAATTCCTGACCCTTTGGACCTATTGTACTGCGCCAAAGCATCTCTCTTTTTTTATAATCGTAAAGACCCGCACCGTTTAATACAACAGCAGGCTGATTAGGTGTTATTCTGTTATAATTTCGCTCCAAACTTGACTGAAGTCTGCCCGAAGCCAAAGTAAAATTACCGCCCAAATCGGTGAATTTTTTAATTGCGTCATAATTTCTTTTTGGCAGTTTTCTGATTTTATTGTTGAGCGTGCCGTCGATATCTGACACGACAAGCCAATTTTCAAAAGTTTTTTCCATTCCTTAGTCCTCTTAACGGTGTTATTGTCTGCTTTCAAGCTCCGCCAAAAAATCGGTAAAATAATTAGGCAAAGGTGCTGCAAAATGCAAATATTTTTTCGTTCTTGGGTGAACAAAACCAATCTCGCCTGCGTGGAGGCACTGACCTCTAAGCTTCATAATTATCTTCTTTGGTCCATATACAGGGTCACCGGCAAGTGGATGACCGATATATGCCATATGAACCCTGATTTGGTGAGTTCTGCCCGTTTCAAGCACACATTTTATGTGCGTAAAATCACCAAAGCGCTTTAACACTTCATAATTTGTTATTGCCTCTTTGGAATTTCTTTCGGTAACAGCCATCTTCTTCCTGTCCTTTGGTGACCTGCCGATAGGCTTGTTAACCGTTCCCTTATCCTCTTTAAAATTCCCGTAAGCAACTGCCTGATAAGCACGGTAAAATGAGTGCTCTTTTATCTGCTTTGCAAGTTCCAAATGGGAAAAATCGTTTTTTGCTACTATTAACAGTCCGGAGGTGTCCTTGTCGATTCTGTGAACAATTCCGGGCCTTATTACACCGTTAATACCACTTAAACTGTCGCCACAATGATATAAAAGTGCATTTACAAGAGTACCCTCGTAGTTGCCGGGTGCCGGGTGAACTACCATACCCTTTGCCTTGTTGACCACAAGCAAATCATCATCCTCATAAACTATGTCAAGCGGTATGTTTTCAGCCTTTGCTTCAAGTTCCACCGGGTCGGGAACATATATATTTACTGTATCGTTAAGCCGACACTTGTAGCTCCCCTTATCTATGGGAACGCTGTTTACAGATATACATTTTTCATTAATCAGCTTTGAAACCATACTGCGTGTTAAGTCGTAAACACATTCGCTGACAAATTTGTCAACCCTCATACCAACGCAGTCTTCACCCGCAATAAACTCATACTTTTGACCCATCGCTCTTATCTCCTTTAAACAAATCAATAACCGCCCAAGCCAAAAAGCTTATTGTACCGAGTGTTACGGCACAATCCGCAATATTAAACACGGCAAAATTCACAAAAGTCGGGTTGATAAAATCAATAACATAGCCGAGATAAATTCTGTCAATCAAATTTCCGATAGCACCTGACACAATAACGCCGAGTGACCAAAAAAGCCACAAGTCGTTTTGCCCCTTGCCCTTATACATATATATTAGGCAAGCAATTACAACAACAGCCGTAAGCACAACAAAAAGCCAGCGGCCGCCGTTAAACAGCGAAAATGCAATGCCCGTATTTTCAGCGTAAACAAATTCTGCCACGCCTTTAATAAACTGCTTTGCACCCTTGCCGTAAAGACAGGCTTTTGCAAAATATTTAGTTATTTGGTCAAATGCAACGATTAATATTATCATAACCATGCACCATATCTTTTTATTATTTAATTTCACAAAAACCTCTCCGTTTATTACGATAAATAGGCATACCAAATACAAGGCGATTTTGTGTAAAGGCGGGCGACCAGTGGTTGCCCCTACGATAACCTAATTAATTAAGATTGTCGTAGGGGGCTGACATTGTCAGCCCTATGCTCAGCACAAAATAAACGCTGCCTAAAGGTATGCCTATTTTATTTATTATAATGAAAGTTCTTTCATAACGCTTGCGCAGTGAGCACAAAGGGTTGGATGAGTTGCATCCTGACCTACAGTGCTTGAGAATTTCCAGCAACGCTCGCACTTTTCACCGTCTGCCTTTGAAACGGTGACGCTGAGACCCTCAACATCACCCTTAACTTCGCCCTCGCCGTTAGAAACGGTAACAGCAGAAGTAATAAAGATTTCAGGAAGGTCAGCCTCAACGCTTTTTAAGAAGTCGTAAAGTTCGCCGTCTGCGAAAAGTTCAACTTTAGCTTCAAGAGGTTTGCCGATAATCTTTTCATTTCTTGCAAGTTCAAGCGCCTTTTGAACATCATATCTTACGCTGTGAATTCTTTCCCACTTAGCGATGAAATCAGCGTCAGCTTCGATAAAGTCAGGCTGAGGAATTTCATTAAAGAGCGGTGACTCTGCGTTTCTGCTCTTATCGTGAGGCATTGACTGCCAAATTTCGTCAGCAGTAAACGCAAGAATAGGAGTAAGCATAAGAGTGAGTGCGTCAAGAACCTTATAAAGAACGGTTTGAGCAGCTCTCCTTGTTTGGCTTTCAGGAGCTGAAGTGTAAAGTCTGTCTTTAAGTACATCAAAGTAGAAGTTACTCATTTCAACTACGCAGAAAGTATGGAGTGAATGAGCGGCTGTATGATAGTCGTAAACTTCAAACGCATCCCTTGAAACTTTGAGAACTTCATCAAGTTTCATAAGAGCATACTTGTCAAGTTGTTCAAGCTTATCATTTTCAACCATATCCTTGTCAGGGTCGAAATCGTAAAGGTTTGAAAGGCAATATCTTGCGGTGTTACGAAGCTTACGGTAATTGTCGGAAATCTGCTTCAAAATTTCAGGACTGATACGGATATCAGCGTGATAATCGGCACTTGCAACCCAAAGACGGAGGATATCTGCACCGTACTTTTCAATAATTTCCTGCGGAGCAATACCGTTGCCGAGTGACTTAGACATCTTTTTGCCCTCGCCGTCAACAGTCCAACCATGAGTGATGATTTGCTTATAAGGAGCACCGTTGCCGCCTGCAACAGAAGTAAGAAGTGATGATTGGAACCAACCTCTGTACTGGTCTGCGCCCTCAAGATATACATCAGCAGGAACTTTGAGATAGCCCCTCTTTCTGCAAACAGCGGCGTGAGAAGAACCCGAGTCAAACCAAACATCCATAATATCCTTTTCCTTATCAAAGCCCTTATCGTTTCCGCAATGAGGACACTTGAAACCGTCAGGAAGGAAATAATCGGTATCGTGGGCAAACCAAGCGTCAGAACCTTCTTTGCCGAAGATTTTTGACACTTTCATCATTACATCGTTGTCAATAATTTCCTTGCCGCAATCTTGGCAATATACAACAGGGATAGGAACACCCCATTTTCTCTGACGGGAAATACACCAGTCAGCACGCTCCTTAACCATTGACTGAAGCCTATCCTTGCCCCATTCAGGGAACCACTTAACATCCTCGGCAGCCTTAACTGCTTCGTCCTTAAAGTCGTCAACAGAGCAGAACCACTGGCTTGTTGCACGGAAAATAACCGGCTTATGACATCTCCAGCAGTGCGGATACTGGTGTTCAATCTTTTTAAGAGCAAAGAGAGCGCTGATTTCTTCAAGGTGGAGAGCGATAGGCTTGTTAGCTTCCTCAGTAGTTAAGCCTGCAAACATACCGGCTTCCTCGGTAAGTCTGCCCTTAGCGTCAACAGGAACGATAATAGGAATTTCAGGATAATTTTTACAAACAATAAAGTCCTCAATACCGTGACCCGGTGCAGTATGAACGCAACCTGTACCGCTTTCAAGAGTGACATGGTCGCCGACAATAACGAGTGAAGTACGGTCGATAAACGGATGCTGAGTTTTCATATATTCAAGCTCAGAACCCTTGATTACACCGAGAGTTTCGTAATCGCTTACGCCCTTAGCTTCCATAGCTGAAGCGGCAAGGTCGGTAGCCATTACATAATATTCGTTGCCGCTCTTAATGAGTGAATATTCAAAATCAGGACCAACGCAGATAGCAACATTAGCAGGAAGTGTCCAAGTTGTTGTTGTCCAAATAACAAAATATGTTTTACTCAAATCAGCGCCCATAGCAGTAAGCTTTCCAAGGTCATCTGTTACATTAAACTTAACATAAATTGAATGGCAAGGGTCCTCGGCATATTCAATTTCAGCTTCTGCAAGAGCTGTGTTACAGTCAGGGCACCAATAAACAGGCTTTAAACCCTTGTAGATATAGCCCTTATTTGCCATTGTTGCAAATACTTTAATCTGCTCTTCTTCAAATTCCTTTTTAAGAGTGATATATGGGTTATCCCACTCACCGATAACACCGAGGCGCTTAAATGACTCTCTTTGAATGTCAACAAAGCCAAGCGCTGTGTCACGGCAAATCTTACGAAGTTCAAGGTCGGAAATGTTGGTTTCGGCGCTGATACCTGCCTTCTTTCTTGCGGCAAGTTCGGTAGGAAGACCATGAGTATCCCAACCCGGAACATAAGGTGACTTGAAGCCGGTCATATTTTTATATCTTACAATAAAATCTTTAAGAGTTTTATTGAGTGCATGACCGATATGAATGTCGCCGTTTGCGTACGGAGGTCCGTCGTGGAGAACGAAAAGCGGCTTGCCCTCGTTATGCTCCATAAGCTTTTTGTACTGGTCGTTTGCTTCCCAGCGTGCTAAAAACTCAGGCTCTCTTTTAGGGAGACCTGCACGCATAGGAAATTCGGTTTTTGGTAAATTTAATGTTTGGTTATAATCCATTATATTAACTCCTTGATAGGTTTATTTTTTCTTTTTAAAGAATCCTTTAAATTTCTTGTTGTCGTCCTCATCCTCGTCATCCTCATCTTCAGGAATAAGAGAAATGGTTTCGTCGGTGTTGTGAGGGTCTTCACGATTTACATGAAAATAATTCTCAAACGGCTGTGGCTTATCCTCAATTTCAGGTTCTTCAATAATTTCCGGAATAGGCGGCTGTTCGCCCTCAACAGGTGTTATCTCGTCGCTTGAAAAAGCGTCAAGTGCGGCTTTTGCTTCTTTCTCGCTTACCGGCTCATCTTTTTCGTCATCAACCTCGCTGAGATTTCCTATTGATTTCTTTTCGAAATTTTCTATTTCATCAATGATTTCGTCGATAGCGTCTTCCTCAGCCTCATTTTCTTCTGATTCTTCTACGGTTTGAGCTTCGCCTTGATTGTCGTCATCACTTGATTCTTCACTGTCCGAAGCAGGAACTTCAGCAGTTTCTTCATCTTCGTCTGCTTGCTCTGTGATTTCTTCTTCAACTGCTTCTTCCTCCTTCACTTCAATTTCCTTTGCTTCATCTATAACTTTGTCAACATCGTCAGATTTTATAAGTTCTTCAATAGAAGCATAAATATCGCCGAGTTCTTTTTCAATCTTTTCCTCGTCCGCCATAACGGTTTCAATCTCGGCATCGGTTGTCATATTTTTAATAGCTTCAAGCTGCTTTTCATAAGCTGAAACGATTGTTTGCTTAAAGTTCTTTGTTTCCTCGTTAAGCTTTTCAACAAGTGCCTGCTGGTTTTCCTTTTCAGCCTTCGCCTTGCCGATAAGGTCTTTTGAAAGTGACTTAGCCTTTTCAAGCATATCCTTGGCAACAACTTTTGCACCGCTTACGGCATCATTTGCTTTCTTCTCGGCTTCGTCAACAATTTCGCTTGCTGCCTTTTCCTTTTCATTTGTAAGGTTTGCAACATAATCTCTTGCACTTGAAATAATCTTGTCTGCCTTTTCTTTAGCGTCAACAACAGTGTTTTGCGCTTTCTTTGCACTGTCTTCAAGAGCATCGGCAGCCTTTTGCTTTGTTTCGTTCATAAGCTTGTCGGCAGTTTTTTGAGCGGCGATAAGAGCGTTTTTAATAGTGTCCTCGTCTGCTCTGTATTCCTCAATTCTGTTGGCAAGTATTTCCATCTTACGGTAAAGTTCTTTGTTTTCAGCGTAAACAGCTTCGTAAGATTCGATTATTTCGAGCAAAAGCTCGTTAACTTCATCTCTGTCATAACCACCACGGTCAACGGTGGTTATCTTCTTTTGGCGAATTTGACTTGGTGTAATCATTATATTCTTCCTCCGTAATTATAATTCATTGCAAAAATCATCACATAAACATTCCGTTATTTTCCAGCTCATCTATTAAGTCACCCATAATATCAACATTATAAGGGGTGATAATATATGTACTGTTTGCAACACGCTTAATCTGACCGTTGCTTGCGTATGCTACGCCGCTTAAAAAGTCAAGAAGTCTGCGTGAAACATCACGGTTTGTGCTTTCAAGATTAAGAACTACCGTTCTTCTTTCGTTGAGGTTGTCGGCAATGCCTGCTGCTTCTTCAAACCTTTCCGGCTTTACAAGAACAACCTGAAGCTGAGTTGTGGTGTGAATGTTAACAACCTTGTCGCTGTCGTGCCTTTTAATTCGTGCACGCTCGGCAAATCTTTCTTCCCTATCAGTTGCAGGCGATGCAGCGCGTGAAAACTTTTCCTTCGGAGGGGCAATTCCTATTGAACCGCTCTTTTTATCATCCTCGTAAAAATCATCGTATTCGTCTTCATCACTCTCGGTTACGATTTCCTTAATTTTGTCGAAAAAACCCATATTCTCTCTGCCTTTCTTTTAAAAATATTTTCTTGCACCGAAAATTGCAGAACCGACCCTAACTATATTTGAGCCGTTTTTGACTGCGGCTTCGTAGTCGTGGCTCATACCCATAGATAAAATGTCCATATCTACATTATCAATGTTTTTATTCTTAATGTCAATAAAAGTTTGATACATTGACTCAAAATACTTGGAAACTTCCGCTTCACTGTCGCAAATCGGCGGAATTGTCATAAGACCTTTAATCTTAATGTTTTCCATTTCGGCAACTTCGCAAACAAGCTCGTTAAGACCTTCAAGGAAAATACCGCTTTTTGACTCCTCTTTGCCTACATTTACTTCGAGCAAAACATTCGTGGTAATTCCATTTTTAGCCGAAACTTTACTTATCTCTTTTGCAAGGTGAATACTGTCAACCGATTCAATCATATCAACCTCGCCCACAATTTGCTTAACCTTGTTGGTTTGAAGGTGACCTATCAAATGTTTTTCAACACTGTTTAAATGAAGTTCGTCTTTTTTGCCTAAATACTCCTGAACTCTGTTTTCACCGATAAGGTCGGCGCCAAGGTCAAGAACTCGGTTAATATAAACGCTTTCAACTGTTTTTGTAACAGCCATAAGCCTTACATCATCTTCATTTCTGCCCGATTTGATTGCCGTTTCCTTAACATCGTTTAAAACTCTTTTGTAATTATCGGCAACGCTTATTAGCCTGTTTTCATCGACTGTAATCTTTTCCATCGTGTAAATCCTTTCCCTGCGTAATTATTTCATCATATATGCGAACAGTATCACTGTTTGCCGCATCATATTCAAACAAAACATAATCTTTTGTTGAATAAATAATCTCGCCTGTTTTTACACGGGCAAAATTTGCAACAAGAGTATATACTATTTTATTGCCGTCTTTATCTACATGAAGCGCCGAAGTAGGCACTTTAATACCTGTATGCTCGTCATATCTTATCTCAACATCTTCAAGCCTCATTGAAGCAAGTTCGCTGTCCATTTCACTTGAGCGAAGAACAAGAACAGACTCCTTAACTCCGAGGTCAAGCGTAGCACCGCTTACAACCTCGCAGTCAATTACCTTGTCACTGTCCTTTAAAGCTACGCTCAAAGTGTCGCCGTCGTTAATATCTTTAACTTGGTCTGCCGTAACCTTGCAGGCAAAGTACCACTCAAAATCTGTTATTAACTTGCCAAGATTATCACTCTTTTTGGCGTTCTTTGCTTCATTCATATATTTATCGAAAGTCGAAATGTCAAGCTTGTCAACATTTTCATAGTCAAAAGCCGTTTCCAAATCGTCGGTATACGACGAAAAAATGCCCGATTCATCGGTAGTCAAATAACCGCTCGGCTTGCAGGCGTCAATATTAATCGCATTAATCTGCTTTTGAAGCGACTGCTTAACATAGGAAAAGTCGATATCCTCACCGATAATCATTTGCCTCCTCGTAAGCTTATCGTTAAGGTCAAGCGCCGATGACTGAACTTTTGAAATGTTACCCGAAGCCGAATTTTGGATATATTCGTTAACATCGGTTAAAACATCCTTGTCAATCTGCTCAACATCCGTTGCAGTACCTGCCGACTTGCTCTCCAAATTTATATAATAGTCTAACTGACTTTGCAAATCAAGAGAAGAGGAGTAGCTTTTTGCATTTTCACTGCTGTCAAACACCATTGCGATATTACCGCCTACATTGACCTTTTCGCCGTCAGCCACGCAAGGCACGGTAACACCGCTCTTGCCGCTGTCAACCGTGTGCTCATTTCTTATAACCAATGCCGTGGCGTCAAACGATTCATAAACAGTCGATTTGAACGCAGTAACCGTTTTAACATCAACATGTACGGCATTGTAGCACTGTATACCGACAAAAACCGCAATAGCAACAAGAAGAACAGCCATTACCAAAACATCGGTTTTAACACGAAATTTCTTGCCTTTATTAACTTTTTTTGCTTTCTCGTCAGCCATTTAAAAAGTCCTCACATTTTGCAATAACCGATTTTGTTTGAAAATTTGTATCCCTGTCATAGGTAACAAAAACTGCGTCGTTGCGCCTTTTAAACCAGGTTATCTGCCTTTTTGCGTATCGGCGACTTTCCTGCTTTAGCTTGTTCACTGCTTCTTCAAGAGTAACTTCGCCGTTTATATATTTTGCTAGTTCCTTATGACCTATCGCCTGAGCCGAGGTTGACTTTTCAGCCGAAAGCATATTTTTCGCCTCATCAAGAAGACCCGCTTCCATCATTTTGTCAACTCTCAAATTGATACGATCGTAAAGAGTTTGCCTATTTTCATATTGAAGCACGAAATAGAGAAATTCATAGGGGCTTTTCTCCTTTCGCGAATTGTCGTTTTGTATTGTTTTGCCCGAGCCTGAATAATAAAGTTCAAGCGCACGAACAACTCTTTTTTTATTATTTATGTGTATATTTTCACAAGCTTTTGGGTCAAGTGTTTTGAGTTCGTCATAAAGCGAATCAACATCACGGCTCATAAGCTCATTCCTTAATTTTTCGTTAACTTCCACATCGGCAAAAGCGATATTGTCAACAAGGCTGTCAATAAACAAACCCGTTCCGCCGACAACAACGGGAACTTTGCCGCGGGATAAAATGTCGTCGATTTTTTCCTTTGCAAGCCTGCACCACAAAGCCACGCTGAAACTCTCACTCGGATCTAAAAACTCAACCAAATGATGAGGCGCCAAGCTTTTTTCCACGCTTGTCGGAGCGGCGGTGGCAATAGGCATATTTTTATAAACCTGCATTGAATCGGCTGAAACAACTTCGCCGCCGACTGCCCTTGCAACTTCAATACCAAGGCTCGTTTTGCCCGAAGCGGTAGGACCTGCAATAACTATAACTTTATTCATAATCAATCACTAAACCCTGCCAAATTGCTTTTCAATCTCATACCTGCTCATTTTGATAAAAACGGGTCTGCCGTGAGGGCAAAAGCGGATATTAGGCATTGAAAGAAGCTTTTCAACAAACATTTCCTGCTCCTGCCTTGAAGTGTAGTCACCCGCCTTAACAGCGCCGCGGCACGAAGCGGAATGATATATCCAGTCGATTTTGTCAGGCAAAATGTCCGTCTTGTGTTCAAGCAGTTTTTCGCTGATTTCAAGTATTAAATCTTTAACATCGTCGCCGTCAACAAGGCTCGGTACAGCTCTCACTATCACTTGGCTTTCGCCGAACACTTCAAGTTCAAAGCCGCACTGCCTGATAAGTTCAATATTTTCCTCAACTGCGATAAACTCGTCCTTGCCGAGGTTAACAGCAACAGGTGCAAGAAGCATTTGAGTTTCAACAGTTGCCTGCGATTTGAATTTCTCGTAATTCATACGCTCGTGGGCAGCGTGCTTGTCGATAAAATAAAGGTCGTTTTCAATCTCAACCAATAAGTAAGTTTTAAACGCTTCGCCGATAAGCTTAAAGTTTGGAATAATATTTTCATTATCCTTTTCGTCACGGATAACAACTTGATTTTGAGCACTCGGTTGCGGCGTTTCTTCCCTTACCTGCAGCTGATTTATTTCTGTATTTGCCCTCGGCTTAACTTCATTTTTCTGCGTGTCAAGCGTTTCGTCATATTCAATATCAAGCTTAGGCTTACTTGATTTATATTCGGGCTTTGGCGAATTAACCTGCCAAAAATCTTTCCTCGGCTTGGTTTTAATCACCTGCTGCACCGGCTCGTCATCTTTCTTTTTAAAGAAATTAAGCTTTGCTTCAAAGCTTTTGCTCTCAGGTTTTGGGGCATACACGCTTTCAATCGTATTTTCATAAGCCGATTTATTGTCAAAATTAAAACTGTCATTTTTAAGCTCGGCTGTTTTGACCGTTCTGTCATTTTCAATCGCGGTTTTAACGCCGTAATAAACAAGGTCAAAAACAGGCTTTTCGTTTGCAAACCTGACTTCCGTCTTAGCCGGATGAACATTTACATCCACCATAGCCGGGTTAAGCTCGATATTGAGCACACAAGCAGGGAATCTGCCGACCATAATCGAATTTTTATAAGCCTGCTCCAAAGCCGCCATAGCCGTTTTTGACTTAACGATTCTGTTGTTTATGTAGAAGAACTGCATAGCTCTGCTCTTTCGTGAAGCGGTAGGCTTTGAAACAAAACCCGTAAGCCTCATACTGTTGTAGGAATAATCGACACCCATAAGACTGTCGCTCATTTCCTTTCCTAAAACAGAGTAAATAGCGCTCTTTAAATCGCCGTTGCCGGAGGTGATAAGCACCTGCTTGCCGTCACGAATAAAACGAAAAGAAATTTCAGGATGTGAAATTGCCATTCTTTCAACTATGCCTGCAACCTGGTTACCCTCGGTAACATCTTTTTTCAAAAATTTCATTCTTGCAGGGGTGTTAAAGAAAATGTCCCTAACAACAATAGTTGTACCGTTTGGACAACCGGCGTCGTCAAACGCCTTTTCCTCGCCTCCTGCTATTTCATACCTTGTGCCAATATCTTCACCCTCGGCTTTTGTGAGCAGTTCAACTTTTGCCACGGCAGAGATGGAAGCCATTGCTTCACCCCTGAAACCGAGAGTACCTATAGCGTTAAGGTCATCTTTTTTTGCTATCTTGCTTGTTGCGTGGGAAATAAAGACTTTTTTAACATCGTCACGCTCAATTCCGCAGCCGTCATCCGTAATGCGAATATAAGTTGAGCCGCCGTTTTTAATTTCAAGAGTAATATTTTTCGCCCCTGCGTCAAGCGAATTTTCAATCATTTCCTTAACTACGCTTGAAGGACGCTCAACAACTTCACCCGCCGCAATAAGCTGGTATATTTCTTTTGGTAACACATTAATTTTAGCCACTGAGTTTCCTCCTTTCATAGTAAGTTTAGATAAATTAATTTAATTCTTCCGCTTTAAGTTTTAAATCGTAAAGCGTTTGCAAAGCTTCCATAGGTGTCATCGAATTGACATCGGTTGCTTTTAGTATTTCAAGTATTTCATCGGTACCCTGAGCGGTAAAATTATACTGAATGTCGTTCTCATCCTCATCGATATCAACATCCTCAGCCTTAAATTCAATCGGGGTTGAATTAGCCTCAAGCTCTTTAAGTATAACTTTTGCACGCTTAACCACACCGTCGGGAACACCCGCAAGCTTGGCAACTTCAATACCAAAGCTTTGGTCAGCCCCGCCCTTAACGATTTTGCGAAGAAATGTTATATCGTCGCCGCGCTTTTTAACAGCTATTGAATAATTCTTAACTCCGTCAAGAAGCCCCTCCATAACCGTAAGTTCATGGTAGTGGGTTGCGAAAAGCGATTTTGCGCCGAGCGTTTTCTTTTTGCAAACAAACTCAAGCACTGCCCTTGCAATGCTCATTCCGTCAAAGGTGGAAGTGCCCCTGCCGATTTCATCAAGAATGATAAGCGAATTGCTCGTTGCATTTTTAAGGATAGTTGCAACCTCATTCATCTCAACCATAAATGTTGACTGACCCGTTGCAAGGTCGTCGCTCGCACCGACCCTTGTGTATATTGCGTCAACAATACCGATTTCTGCACTCTTGGCAGGAACGAAAGAACCGATTTGCGCCATAAGAGTGATGAGCGCAATCTGCCTCATATAAGTTGACTTTCCTGCCATATTAGGACCGGTGATAATTTCACACCTGTTTTCCTCCATATCAAGCTTGGCGTCATTAGGCACAAACGGTGCGCCGTCAAGCAAAGCTTCAACAACAGGGTGACGACCGTCTTTAATATCAATTTTGCCGTCGTTTGTTATAATCGGGCAAACATAATTGTTATTTGAAGCAACTTCGCCGAGAGAAGCCAAAACATCAAGAGTTGCAAGTGCCTTGGCAGTTTTTTGAAGCCTTTTAACTTCAGCCGATATACTCTCTCTAATCTTGCAAAGTGCCTGATATTCAAGTGCGATACAGCGCTCCTTAGCGCCGATAATCTTGCCCTCTAAATCTTTAAGCTCCTGAGTAATATATCTTTCGCAATTTGTAAGCGTTTGCTTTCTTATATAAGTTTCGGGAACTAAGTCCTTATACGCATTTGTAACTTCGATATAGTAGCCGAAGACTTTGTTATATCCTACTTTAAGCTTAGGAATACCTGTAATTTCCCTCTGCTCGTTTTCGATTGAAGCGATAATGCCTGCGCCGTCGCTCATAATCGATTTAAGCTCGTCAATATCTGGGTCAAAGCCCTCTTTTATCATTCCGCCCTCACGAACGGTAAACGGCGGTTCGTCAACAATAGCGTGCGATATTAAATCAACAATATCTTCAAGCAAATCAATATCGTTATAAACCGCTTTAAGCATAGCCGATGAAGAATTTGAAAGCTGAGCCTTAATTTGCGGCAACTTTTCAAGCGTGGTTTGAAGCGACTTGAGTTCCTTAGCATTTGCAGTTGAATAAACAATGCGTGCAAGGAGCCTTTCAATATCGCTTATACCGGTGAGCGACTGCCTAATCTCATCCCTAAGAATAGGGTTGTCCGCAAGTTCGCCGACCGCATTTTGCCTTTTTGTAATTTTAGGTATCGACATAAGCGGCCTTTCAAGCCAGGAGCGAATCATCCTCTTGCCTGCTGCCGTTTTTGTTTTGTCAATAACCCACAAAAGCGAATGTTTTTTATCGCCGGTCATCATCGACTTTGTAAGTTCAAGATTTCGCCTTGCGGAAAAATCAAGCTTCATATACTTGTCGCAGTCGTAAAGTTCAAGTTCGCTCGGTGCTTCGATTTCTTCTTTTCTTTGCGTGTTTTTAAGATAAATGATTACCGCACCGAGTGCGCACACACCCGTTTTGTTATCATCAAGTTTAAGCTGCGCCTTTTCACCCTCGGAAAGAGTTTCGTCAATAACTTCAAGCGCCGTTTCATAGTCAAACTTATCCGCCGAGATAACTTCGATATGAGCGTTTGCCCTGCTGTTATAATCATCCATAAGCGACATATCAAATGCGTCATGATTAATAATAACTTCCCTCGGCATATATGTATAAAGTTCGTTTAACACTCGCCTTTGAGCGTCCGCCTTGTTTTGCTCGTCAATGCAAGTGATATGGAATTCACCCGTTGAAACATCGGCAAAGCACATACCGGCTTTTGTTTTGTCCTCTGTTTTATAAATTGAGCAGAGGTAGTTGTTTGCACCGTCCTCGAGCATATTGCTTTCAATAACAGTGCCGGGAGTAATGATTCTTATGACATCTCTTTTAACAAGACCTGTTGCTTTGCTCGGGTCCTCCACCTGCTCGCAAATGGCAACCTTGTAGCCGCGGCTCACAAGCTTTGCAATGTAATTGTCGGCGCTGTGGAAAGGCACGCCGCACATAGGTGCTCTCTCCTCCTGACCGCAATCCTTACCCGTGAGCACTAAGTCAAGCTCACTTGAAGCTGTTTTTGCATCGTCAAAAAACATCTCATAAAAATCACCTACACGGAAGAACAAAATTGTGTCGGGATATTGCTCTTTAACTTCAAAATATTGCGCCATCATAGGTGACAATTTATTTGATTTGTTTACTTTCCCTGCCATTTTTGTTCCTCCTTTTGTGTTTGTGAAATAGTTTAAATTTTATAAATTAGTGGCAACCGCCGCAAGTTGAGCAGTCGTGTGTGCAAGCGTCCTGTGGCGGAAGTTCGCAAGTTTCAGCGTCCTGACCGTCAAAGAAAAGACCGATCATACCGCTGATGTACTGTGCCATTTTTTCCATCTCGGCAGCAGCGGCAGAATAGTTTTGCATATTTTCGCCTGCCATAATCTCTGTATAAAGCTTCTGATAATCGTCCTGATATTCCTTAATCTTATCCTGTGAAGCTTCCTCACCTTTTTCAGCTTCCTGCTGATACTTGAGTGAAATAAGCTGCATTTCCTTCATCTGATTTTGAAGGTTTTCGTCTGCATCGTTTGCCTTTGCAGCAGCCTGAAGTGCGACAAAACGCTCGTCCTTCTGAATTTCTTTGCCTAATTCTCTTAGTGCTGATTCAATACTCATAATTGTTTCTCCTTTACTAATTCGCCCCTCATAACAAATGTGAGCGGCTCTATTACTTTAATGTTTTGAAAAGTTCCGATAAGGCTTTCGTCACCCTCAAATTCTATAATCAAATTGCCGTCGTTTCTTGCGGCAATATAATTATCGCCGAGTTTACCCTTGCCGTAAACATAGCACTTATAAGTTTTGCCCTCGTGAAGCTTCATCTGACCGGCGCTGATAGTTTCCTGCAAGTCGGTAAGTTCTTTAAACCATCTTGACTTTTCCTCATACGGCACAGGGTCGTCCATCTTTGCCGCCGGAGTACCCTCACGCTTAGAATAAATAAATGTGAAAAGCTGAGTAGCATTTATTTCTTTAACAAGCGAAAGTGTTTCTTTAAACTCGTCATAAGTTTCACCCGGGAAGCCTACGATAATATCACTTGTTATTGAAAGTTCGTCACCCATAAGCTCTCTTGCATAACGGATAAGTTCAAGATACTGTTCCCTCGTATAATGCCTATTCATAGCTTTAAGCACTCTGTTACTGCCGCTTTGGAAAGGAAGGTGCAAGTGCTCGGCAACCTTGTCGCAGTTTGCCATAGTTTCGATGAGTTCTTTCGTGCAGTCCTTAGGATGGCTTGTCATAAATCTTATCCTAAAGTCGCCGTCAATTTCGTTAAGCTCCCTTAAAAGTTCCGCAAAAGTAACCTTTGGCTCCAAGTCCTTACCGTAGGAGTTAACATTTTGACCCAAAAGAGTAATCTCTTTATACCCCTGCTCTACAAGGCACTTAAACTCATTTATGATATCCTGCTTCTGCCTGCTTCTCTCCCTGCCCCTGACATAAGGAACAATGCAGTAAGAGCAAAAATTATTACAGCCGTACATAATCGGAAGCCAAGCCTTAGCCTCATTATCGCGCTTAACAGGAATACCCTCTGCAATTACACCGTCAACATCCGTTATGTCAAACACTCTCTTTTTGCCTGTAAGTGCACGGTAAAGAAGCTCCGGCAAGCGGTGAACGACATGCGTGCCGAAAACGAGGTCAACAAACGGATACGACTTCTTAATCTTATCGGCGATATGCTGTTGTTGCATCATACAACCGCAAAGAGCAATGACCGCGTCGTGATGCTCCGCCTTATAACTTTTAAGCGCGCCCACATTACCGAACACTCTGTCCTCAGCGTGCTCCCTGACCGCACAAGTGTTAAAAATAATTAGCTGTGCTTCAAGGCGGTTATCGGTAAAATCATAACCCATTTGTGAAAGCATACCTTTAATTTTTTCACTGTCGGCAATGTTTTGCTGACAACCGTAGGTAATTACGCAAGCCTTTGGCTTTTCATCGTATGAGGCAGATAAAACCGAACCGACCTTTTGGCTAAACTGTTTCTGCCTGTCAAGTTCCTCTTGTGAAACAGTATGTGTTTTCTTATTTTCGCTCAATTATCTGTCCTCTCAATCATAAAAAATCATATATAAAGCCACATAAATTTATATCTAAACATACTCTCGCATTATACAGAAAATATTATATCAAATCTGTACAGTATAATCAATATATAATTATTAATAAAATAATAAATATAATTATATGAAAATTTAGTGAGAGTGAAGTAAATTGACAATTATAGCCTTCACCTCAATGGAAAAGCCTTAAAAAGTTGCATTTTATTTTATAAAATGTTAAAATACAAAATATTACGCACAAAAGAAAGAAGTGAATTTATGTTAAAAAAACGGGGAGCAGGTGTGCTTCTTCACATAAGCTCTATGCCGAGTGATTACGGCGTAGGTGTATTTGACGAAAATGTTATTCATTTTATAGATAAAATTGCCGATATGGGGTTCACCTACTGGCAGGTTTTGCCTTTTAACCCGATTGACGGCGCCAATTCACCTTACTGTTCGCCGTCCGCTTTTGCCGGCAACTACCTTTTTATCGACCCAAAAGATCTTTATAAAATGGGACTTGTGAGCGAAGAAGATTACAAATCAAATATTTATTCAGGTTCTCCTTACACCGCCGATTATGAATTTGCAGGCGAAAAAAGGCTTGCACTTTTAAAAAAAGCATTTTTAAACATTAACGACGAAATCGCGAAAGAGATAAAAGCTTTTGAACTTGAAAACTCTTGGCTTACCGATTACAGCGTATTTATGGCTGTTAAAGAGGCTGAAAATATGAAGCCGTGGTGGGAGTGGAGCCAAGAACACGCACACTACTTTGAGTGTATAAAAGACATTTATTCTTATGAAGAAAGCGCCGCATTTTGGAAATTTGTGCAGTATATTTTTTACAAGCAATGGGGCAAAATCAAGGCTTACGCAAACGAAAAAGGCATCGCAATAATCGGCGATATGCCTATTTATGTAGCTATGGACAGCGTTGATGTTTGGTCTAATTTACCTATGTTTTTAATAGACGAAAAAGCGCTTAAAGTTGAAAGAGTTGCAGGTGTTCCGCCCGATTATTTCAGCGAAGACGGTCAGCTTTGGGGCAACCCTATCTATGATTGGAACGCAATGGAAAATGACAATTATTCGTGGTGGATATCAAGAATAGGTCACTCTTTAAAGCTTTATGACACAGTAAGAATCGACCATTTCAGAGCGTTTGCATCGTATTGGGAAGTGCCTGCAACTTCAAAAACGGCAAAAGTCGGCAAGTGGGTTGACGGACCTAAAATGAAGCTTTTTGACAAGGTTTTTAAAGCGTTTCCGGGTGCTCCTATTATTGCGGAAGACCTCGGTGTTTTCGGCAAAGATGTTGTTAAACTTCTTGAAGATACAGGCTTTCCGGGTATGAAAGTTGTCCAGTTTGGCTTTGACCCTAACTCCGATTCATCCCATATGCCTCACAATGCAGTACCTAATTCGATTAACTATGTCGGCACTCACGACAACAACACAATTCTCGGCTGGCTTTGGGAAGCGAGCGAGAATGAGCGCAGATTTGCGCTTGATTACTGCGGTTTTTACGGCGATAATTGGGGTGAAGGCGGTTACTACAGTCCGTCTTGCAGAAAAATTATTGAAACAGTTTGGAGAAGCTCGTCAAATGTGGCAATTATTGCGCTTCAGGATATGTGTGGCTTTGGCTCTGACGCAAGGATGAATATGCCGGGCGTACCTGAAAAAAATTGGCGCTTCAGAACCACAAACGACACAATTAACCAAATTGATACAGATTATTTCAAAAAAATAAATTCACTTTACAGAAGAATGTATCCGGTGTTTGATGAACAGTAAATTATTGTTTATGGCTCCCTTTATTCAAGGGAGCCGTTTTATTTTATTCGTTTGTATTGTCGCAATCTGTCGGTTTATCGGTGCAAGGTGGGCAGCCCTGGCTATCCGTTGGGAAGAACTGTTCAACAGGGAAATCAATACCTTGGAAAGTTTCGCAAGGGTTTGAAGTGTTGCAGTTACATTCTCTGTCAGGCACGCAATAGTCATAAGCCGGAATGAGAATTTGAACATCTCTTTCCATTTGAACTATTGAGAAAAGACCGAGGGTGACAAGAATTGCTTTTGAAGCGC
The DNA here is from genome assembly GCA_963657005.1 of bacterium. Classification (GTDB taxonomy): domain Bacteria; phylum Bacillota; class Clostridia; order Oscillospirales; family Acutalibacteraceae; genus Eubacterium_R. The sequence goes on from CAVKLC010000012.1 coordinate 22,798, forward strand.
CGCAGCTTGGAATTGTGTCCTCGATAGAATTAAGAATTGACTGAGGAAACGAGGAACAGACGGAAATATTGCAGTCGCAACTGTCGCAAATATCGGTTGAAAGCACAACCGGGTCAACCGCCTGAACCTTAGCCACTGGGTTAGTATACTGAGGCGCAACCGGGCAATCGGTGCTTTCACTTACAGGATTTGACATAAATACTTTTACATCGCCGTTTGAGCCGAAAAGAATACACTTTTTGTTAAATCTCGCAAAGCCGACTGCCACCTGCGGAGTAGTACACGGTGCTGAATAAGTGTCAAAGCAAAGCTTGAAGTAGAAAGTTATGTCAACGCTGTAAAAACCGCGGTTAAACGGCACTTCTTCAACATCAATGCTGACCTCTTCTATCTCGCAATCTCTTGTTTTTACCGTCACTGCTTCGTCAATAAGCCTTTGACTTCTTGAAAAAAATGTAACTCTTAAATCTTCAAGGCAATCTTTGCTCACGCAACTGTCAAAAATTCGTTTTGTGTCGATGCAAACAGCCTCATTTATGCGTCTTTCACCTGTTTCTAAAATATTATCAGGCATAAAAAAACTCCTTTACAGAATATTGAAGATAACTTCAGTAATATTCTATGAAGGAGTTGATTTTTTGTTACCGCAAATTTTAAAATGAAGCGTCAACATAATCATTACCAACGATTACGCTTTGCTCAACTGTTTTGTAAGCAAAAATTCTGTAGTAATTTTTTGCGTTAATTCTTGCAGATTTATCCTCAAAATTGAGTGAAGAAGCAGGTGCGGTTGCAATTTGTGTAAGTGAGCCGTCATTAGTCGAACGGTAAACCTTGTAGCCCGCATTGCCGTTAACGCCCGAAAGCCTTATAACCGGCTTACCCTTTTTGCTAAACTCGGTTGAACGAACCGTTACGCTTCCTATATTTTGGCTATAATTTTGGGAGCTGATACAAATAGGACTTACGCCCGATTTTTGAATAATGTTGTCATTTCTGATTGTTGCAGAAGAATTTGTCGCAATTCTTATACCGTACGATTTAACAGATTTAATAACATTTGACGAAATATCGGTATTTTTACTGTAGGCAAAACCGCTGTCATAAAGTGAAATGCCGTTGTTAAAAGTGCCCTCAATAACATTTGAAGAAATATTATTATTTTCACTTGAGCAAACATTAATTGCGTTAATGCCGTCGCTTGCCAAAGCACTGTCATAAAGGTAATTGCCGGTAATGTCGCTTTTGTTAACACCGGTTACAAATATACCTCTCGCATAGCTTGAACGGCAGTTAACTGTATTGTTTGAAATCAAAATATTTTGAATTCTGTAATCACCGCTTTTAACTCCGTATTTCTTCGCCGTGGCTGAATCAAGAGTAGCGCCGTAAACATAAATTGCGCAGCTTGATGAGCCGTTTTTTTCATTAATATTAAGCGTATTGTCGCTTATAACAGTACCGCAGTCAGGGTCAAGAGCGTTTGAAACGCCGCTGTTTGGGTTATACATCCTTTTACTGCCTGAAGAAATATTATTAGGCAAATATTCAAACGAAATGCCGTAATTTACATCAATAAATATGTTGGAACTTATATTGCTGTTTTTATAGTTGAAACAGCTTATTGCCTTCTCTTTAATGTTATTAAATTTATTATTTACAATATTGATATTATCAAAATAGCTGCCCGAAACACCGCTTCTTGTGCCTATACCGGAGTAAAGGTCGGTAAAAGTACAGCCGCTGATTGTTATATTTTTGTTAGGGGTATCGTCAAAATTGTCATAACCCGGAAAATGGGTGCTGTCGTGGAGAATATCAAGCTGAATTGCCTCGCACGAATTTGTTGTGTCCTCGCTCCTGACTGTAGAAGTAAACATACAATTCGTCACGCTCATAGTGTCAACGCCTGCCGCTTCGATATGGTGCGCATCCTTAACATTGCACACATTAACATTTATGATATTAACATTGGTGCAGTGACCGAAACGCATAGCGCACGAGCCGTTAAAATTCATATTATAAGTGCCGCCGTCAACAGTAATATTCCTATATCCGCCGTAACCTGAATTAACCTCGTTAAAGCCTGCTTTAATGATATTTTGACCCTTTGGCGCAGTTTGAAGCAGAGTAGTTCCGTCGTCTAAATGAAGCTTTGTATTGCTGTAAATAAACAAAGCCCTGTCAAGATAATATGCGCCCGCAGGAATATTAATTTGGTATGGCAAAGAATCTGTTGCATTATCCCTTGCCTCGTTGAGCGCACCTTGAATAACGCTTGAAGCACTGCCGTTTTCAAACTGCTTAGCCGTCAAATTAATTTGCCTGTATTCATTTTCACTTGCATACGCCATAACTTGCGACATACAAAAAACGATGACAAATGCCGACAGCAAAGATATTATTTTTTTCAATTTTTTGCCTCTTAACTTGTAATTTGTTTTGTTGCGACTTGTCGAGGATATCGCCTCTACAGCCGTCACTCTATTTTATTTCTAACTCATTAACTGAAACACTGCTGATTTTCGGCGCAAAACTTTCCTGATTGTCAAACTTCGTTTTGCCACTGTTTGAAAGTGTGATTTTATTGCTTCCGCTATTTAAATTTACATAAGCCGTCACTGTTTTATATGTGTCAAAACTATATGTATTTCTTGCCCAAACATCCTGCTTTTTGCCGCCGATATCAAGGGTAACATACTGCTCAATAAGGTCAACATTATACGCGTGATGACCGCCCTCGGCATTGTTTGAATAAGTGAATGTGAGAGCGTAAACTCCGCTTTTATCCACCTTAACACTCGCCTGCGCTTTACCTGATTTTGACGATATTTTGTCAAGATATTTTACATTTAAAACGCTGTTCTCACTGCAATTTGCACCGCCCGTAAGCTTAAAAGCATCTGCATTTATAACAGTATTATCAACCTTTTTATCGTATTTTGAAACCGAGAGGGAGGTTACGCTCTTATCCTTAACATCAATATAGTTTAGCCCTCTCATAAGATAAATGATACTATTCTTGCCAAGAGCAGCTTCGTTTTCGTTAACAAAAGCGATTGCCTTTTTGCTTGAAGAAATGTTGTAATACCCGTCGTCTTTAACAACGAGTAAAAAGGAATTTGTGCTTTCATTCGTCCTGTCAATATCGTTTAAAACGCTGATTTCCTCCCCCGCGCCGCTGTAGGTTACAAGGAGAGAATCAAGCACGATTGTGCCCTTTTTGTGCGCAATAACAGCCTTGTGCTCGCCTGCTTTAAGCATAACGGTTTTGGTAAAGCAATCTGTATACTCGCTTTTAATTGTATTTGGCACGGTCATATCGCTTTCATCATCGTCAATTTGCAAAACAGCCGTCGAATATGTGCGGTCACTCGGATTTTGCCTACCGTTTTCGTCATACTCGCCGTCATTGCCGTTGCCGTAAATGAAATTGAGGTTATATGTGCCGTCTTTAGGTACGGAAAATTCAAGGCTTACACCGTCGCCGTCGTTTTCAATTCCGCCGACCATACCCTCGTCCTCACCCGTTGTGGCATAGGCGCTGTCATAAGTGTACGCTTTTCCCAAAAGGTCGCCGTCTTCAAACTCATAGCGCTTAATATAGCCGTCGTTTTGATAAGTTTCCGCCTTTTCGTCGCTTTTTTCAATCGTGATTTTGTATACATTCGCCTCGTCAAGGTCGTTCATATCAATCAAAAGCTTGTCCTTATCAAGCGTTTGAGAGTAAGATTTAACTTCCACGCTTGAAGTGACAACACCTGATATGCCCTTATACAAAACCTGTTCGATTTTCACCTTTACATTTTGATTATAAAAAGTAGTTTTATCAATATTTTTAAGCTTTACGACAGCAGAACCGTCCCTGCCGCCGCAAAGAATTTCTATCTTATTATCATCGTCATTAATGCTTGCAATGCCCATAAAGCCTTTTGACGAAAGACTTGCCTTGTCTTTAAGGAACTTGCCTACATTCGACTTAAACAAGTCCTGATAACTCGATTCAAGCGTTTGACCCTGCATCTCGGTATACCAGCGGTAAAGCCACCAGTTAGAATTAGGACTGTTATCATCTGCCGCAACATCGCAAAGATTATTTGCAAGGCGCCAGTACGCATTGTCACCGTAAACCTTGCTGTTTTCAATCTGAGTTACAAATTGGAGCATTTTACCCGGCTTGCCGTTATCCTGCATTTCACCGTATTCGGTAACGATAATCGGCATTTCAGGGAGACCGAGCTTTTCTTCAAGCGATTTAAAAGTTTTTGTATGCTCGCTAAACTGATAAATAGAATTTCCGCCGAGTTCGTGATAAATGCAAACATCCGGCACGCAGTCATTTTCCACGCAGTAGGTGAAAAACTCTTCAATCTCTTTATCGTCATAGTCGCAAAAACCCGGACCGCCGATAAGCGCATTTTCATCAATCGATTTTACAAGATTGTAAGTTTCTTTCCACGCTTCAAAAAAGTTTTCAGCACCCGTGTCGGTATAACTGCCGTAAACGCCGTACTTGCTGTCGCTTGAACTCTTGGTTTCACCAAACCAAACACCGTTATCGCACTCGTTATAAATGCAGTAAACAAGTTTGTCGCTATATGGCGTATCTTTAAGGTATTCCACGCTCTGCTTAACTTTAGGAAGATAATCGGTTTCAACAAACTTTTTGCAGTCGTACTTATTCTCGCTCCTGAGCTTTTCAATATTTTCCTGCTCATAGTACCAGGTTGAATAAATATCCTGAAGATAAACGACATCATAAGTTGTATTTTCAAGTTGAGTGTAAATATGGTCAATATCACCTATCGGGTGCTGAAGACCGAAAGGCACTTTTTGAGAAACCGTTGAAATATCAACACTTTCCACCATATTTTTTGACGGAACACCCACCTCGGCAAGACCGTAAAGGTAGCCTGAAGCGCCGTTTGTAACCTCACCCGTTTTGCTTGAAATATTGATGCTCAAACTCGGAGTATAAATAAGCGCAAAACCACCTGCCGCGATGCCCAAAACTATTGCCACGCATACTATTACACCCACAAGTACACTAAAAAACTTTTTCATAATCAGTCCTTAATAAAGCAAAGTTTTAATGATTTAGGTTCAACTTTAAAGTTAACTTCGCTGTAGTCAAAATTTTCGCCGTCGCAGTTGCCGAGAAGCGCGCCGCCGTCGGTTGACCAAATTCTGCCGCCGACAACCTTGCCGAAAGTGAAATACTTTTCAAGCTTGTCAACTTTACCCGCACTGTATTTTGGGATGAGAGGAATTGCTTTTGGCAAATTAATAGGATGGCAAAGAGCAAAATCAAGAAGTCCGTCATCAAGCACGGAATTAGGCGCAGGGCAAAAGCCGCCGCCGTAGTAGCTTGCGTTACAAATTGCAAAAAGGGTATAATCGCAAGGAGCGATAATCTTTTTGTAAGGCTTGCCATCCTCGTCAATGCAGTCAAGGTCCATATTGATATGATAAGTCATAGACTGGCACAAAACAGGGAAAACAGCCAAATTATATGCCTGATGACCGAGAGCGGGAACCTTGCCCGCAATCTGCCTGCCGAGTGTTTCAACCTTAGTGTCAAGACCGTAACTCATAACATTGATACACTTTTCGCCGTTATAATCGATAAGGTCAATAGGCTTAACATCATACTTGATTTTGCCGTTATAAAAGCCGAAAGCCTTAATTACATTTTCAACATTAATCTTTTTTGTGCCGTAAACTTTTTTCGCAAAGTCGTTGCCTGTGCCGAGAGGTAAAAGAAGCATAGGTGTATCGGTTCCCGCAAGACCGTTTGCAATCTCGTGTACCGTACCGTCGCCTCCACAGGAAACGATAACGCAGTCTTTGCCATACTTATCGGCATACCTTTTTGCTATAAGCTGAGCGTCACCCTGAGCGTGGGTAGGTTCAATAATCATTTCATCGCTTATAAGACGAAACGTTGATTTAATTCTTGAAAAAATCTTTGCCTTGTCATCATTGCCTGCAATGGGATTGATAATAAATATGTATTTCATTTGTTCTTCCTCTTCATCAATAAGTTAAACTCAGTCTATCACTTTTGCACCGCCGCAAGGTCTTACAATAAGGATATGACAAGAGCCGTCGCCGAACACCTTGTCGATAGTGTTTTTATATTCATCAAGCATATCGTTTGGTACAAATGCCTGAATAGTGCCTGCAAAACCACCGCCGTGAACTCTCCAAGCGCCTTTGCCTTTAAGAAGTTTTTCACTAATGCAAAGAGCGAGAGAAAGCTTTTGCTCGGCCGGAGTTTTTGGCGAATAAACATTTTGGTTATAAAGATATGACGACATACCCGAATCAATAATAGCTTCTTTAAAACCGTTAAAATCGTTATTTTCCAAGCTTGAAACAGCCTTATCAACCCTTTCATTTTCACCGAAGAAATGGAAAGCACGAAGAAGCGCACGGTCATTTACCTTTTGCTGAAGTTCAGGCAAAGCGGCAAAGAAATCGTCATATTCAACTTCCCTGAGCACATTTTTGCCGAGTGCTTTTGCAACATCTTCCATTTCGCTTCTTACAGCGGCATAGTCGTCAGTAAGGTCGCTGTGGTTGCCGTGGGTGTCAACAATACAAAGGCTGTAACCGCTCTTGGCAAAGTCAAAATCGACCTTTTTAATAACAGGGTTTTTAGTGTCTTCAAAGTCAATAGTTACGAAAGTTCCTACGCTTGAAGCCATTTGGTCAAGAAGACCCGAAGGTTTACCGAAATAAACATTTTCACTAAACTGAGAAACTTTGGCAACGGTAACTGCATCAACCTTACCGTCGTTATAAAGGTGGTTGATAACAGTCGCGATAAGAACTTCAAAAGCGGCTGAAGAAGAAAGACCCGAGCCGCCCATAACATCACTTGTTGTGCAAGCGTCAAAGCCGCCGATAGTGTAACCCTGCTCTTTAAGTCCTGCCATAACGCCTTTAATCATAGAAGAACTCTTGCCGAATTCAGCTTCGTTTGGTGCAAGAGAAGAAATATCAACCTTATTAAGGTTATGACCCTCACTCTTTTCATTGATAGTCATATCGTCACGCTTAGCGGCAATAGCAATAGCGTCAAGATTGATTGAAGCCGCAAGGACCTTACCGTTATTATGGTCGGTATGGTTACCGCAAACCTCGGTTCTGCCCGGAGCGCTTAAAACGAAAACATCCCTATCGCCTCCGAAAAGGTTGATAAATTCCTTTGCTGTTCTGATATATCTCGGCTTTTGAGCTTCAACTGCTTCATCTGTCACATAAACTTTTTTAAGTTCACTGTCAAGCTCGCCGTTTTCAATTTTTTCAATTAACTGCTGTGGTTTCATTTGAATTCTCCTTACAAAACTATTTTGTATTTTTCTTTTTCACTGTAAATCAAAAGTGTTTGATTCATTTGCTTAGATTTGATTCCGTAAAAAATATTAAACATAATTATAGAAATCGCCGTAAAGGCTACAATAATTATCAAAAGTACAAGGAACTGCACCGAAAACGGATTATAAATTGCAGAACCGATTTTTGTATAAATATATAATCTCGGACCGAAGCCCAAAAGGCTCAAAAGTGAGTAATAAACAAAATCGTACCTCATTGAGCCGTAGTATTTTGACACCATACCGAGCGGAATAACCGGCAAAAGCCTTGAGAAAAAGAGAACATAAGGGTTGCCGTTACCTTTAAACTGTATCCATTCCCTGATGAATTTCATCCTTTTCATATTAAGAATCATTCCTGTCCAGCCGCCGCCGATAAATTTACCCTCAAGATACTTTACTATAAAGAAAAATTCAGTAAAAATAAGGTTGATTGCGATAGCTTCACCGAGCGGAAACACCATACCCGATATAACGCACAAAAAACCCATAGGTATCGGAAGCTGGCACTTTGCAATATAAAGCGCAAAAATACATATTATTATTTCTACATCACTGTCAAGAGTTGCAACTGAATGGTCAATCTTGTTAAGATAATTTATCAAAGTGTCAAACCTGACTTCAAGCCTTGCGTGGTTATATAAAACAATGCCCAAAAAGACAAGAAGCGCGGCGGCAACAATAACAGTAATTGTAGATATCAAATTTGTTTGATGCCTTTTTTGCTGTTTCAAAAATTCATCTCCGTGTAAAATTTTCCAAATTGCCTTTCCCTCAAGGGGAATCTTAATAAGCTACATTAATAAATATTATTCTTTTTCAACGAAATTGCCTAAAAATTCAAATTCGGGAAGTTCGTCGGAAAGAGCGCAAATAAGGTCGAGCGTTTCCTCGTCCTTTACGCTTCCGAGTACATCGACATAAAAATAGTAACTGAAATCGCTGTTTTCAATCGGTCTTGATTCAAGCTTTGTAAGGTTAAGACCTGCCATTGAGAACCTGCCGAGTACACGATAAAGCGAACCTGTTTTGTGAGGAAGTGAAAAGATGAGCGAAATTTTTTGAGCTTCGCTCGGTATTGCAAGTTCTTTTGAAATCACAATGAATCTTGTTGTGTTTTTATTATTGTTTTGAATACCCTTTTTAAGTATTTTAAGACCGTATTTTTTTGCCGCAAGCTCGGAGCAAATAACGGCAATATTATTTTTATTCGATTCGCTTACAAACTTAGCCGCGGCGGCAGTGTTTGAATAAGTAATACCCGTAAAATCAAAATTGCGGATAAAATTATCGCACTGCGACAATGCCTGCGGGTGGCTGTAAACATCTGTAATATCTTCATATTTTGTATCAGGTTTAGCGCAAAGACAATGCTCGATTTTTAAATCATATGCACCGACAACATAAAATCTGTACTTCATAATAAGGTCGTAAGATTCGTGAACAGAGCCTGCCGTTGAATTTTCAACCGGGATAACACCAAATTTTGAATCACCCCTGTTTACTGCTTCAAACACATCTTCAAACCTTTTATGAAAATGGATATCCGTTTCAGGAAATAATTTTTTAGCGGTAACGCCGCTGTATGCACCGTCAACGCCTTGGCACGCAATAGGTTTACCCTGCGGGTCTAATGTGTCAATCTTAACAGCTTCTTCAATCTGCGCCCTAAGTTCTTTGCCGCCGCCGATAATCTTGTGCTGAAGCGCTCTTGAAGCGTCCATAGTGGCAGAAAAGACAGTCTTAATAGTATCGCCGTGTTTACCGCATTTAGCCGCAACATCGTCAAGAATTTTCTGCTCTCTGTCACTGTTTAAAACAGGCATACCACGCTCGGCTTTATATTTTGCGACCTGCTCTGATACACTCATTCTCCTTAAAAGGAGAGGTATGATTTGGTCGTCGATTTCGTCAATTTCTTTTCTCAGTCCTAATAAATCCATTTATATTTCCTTTTCATCAATAAGTTATGCTAATAAATCAAGAAGTGCGAACGCAACAGCGCTTTCAATAACCGGCACTGCCCTCGGCACAATGCACGGGTCATGCCTGCCGTGGATAGAAAGTTCTTCCTCCTCCATAGTTTGCAAATTAACGCTTCTTTGCGCCTTTGCGATTGACGGAGTAGGCTTAATAACAGCTTTAACAACTATAGGTGCACCGTCTGTCATACCGCCGATAATGCCGCCGTTATTATTCTTTTCAACAAAAATTTTGCCGTCTTTAATGCTGTAAAAATCGTTTGCTTCATATCCCGTCATATTTGCAAGTTCAAATCCTGCGCCAAACTCAACGCCCTTAACCGCAGGAACGCCGAAAAGCGCACTTGAAATATGACCCTCAACAGTTGAAAAAATATTTGCGCCGATTCCTACCGGAAGACCTACAGCCGCGCACTCGATAATTCCGCCGACGCTGTCGCCATCAAGCCTTGCCGCTTCAACCTTTGCCCTCATTTTATCTTCAACGCTTCCGTCAATAACGGCAAACGCTTTAGAACTGACAGCCAAAAGTTCCTTTGCTTCAACCTTTGCCTTGTCAAAGCTTTCGTCATAAACCCCTGCGATAGAGAGGATATGAGCACCGACCGTAATACCCTTTTGCGCCAAAATCTGCTTTGCCACTGCGCCTGCAAAAACGAGAGGAGCGGTAAGCCTGCCGCTGAAGTGACCGCCGCCGCGGATATCGTTATTTCCGCCGTATTTTACATAAGCGGGGTAATCGCTGTGCGACGGACGTGGAACAGACATAAGATTTGAATAATCGCCGCTTTTTGTATTTGTATTTTCAATAATCATTGCAAGTGGAGCGCCTGTTGTAACTCCGTCAAGCACACCTGAAAGAATATGAGGAATATCTTTTTCAAGCCTTGGAGTAGCGGTTTTGTCCTTACCCGGAGCGCGCCTTGCCATATCAAAATATATTTTATCCATATCAAGCTTAATGCCGCTTGGAAGCGAATCAATCACGCAACCGATAGCCTCGCCGTGACTTTCGCCGAAAATTGAAAGCTTAATACTATTGCCGAAATTAGAGGACATCAGCTTTACCTCCGAGTTTATTATAATCGTCAAAAAATGACGGATAAGACTTATTTATGCTTTGAGCGTCGTCAATTTCACAACCGCCTATATTCATCATTGCAACCGAAAATGCCATAACAATTCTATGGTCGTTATATCCTTTAAGCTTAGCCGAATGAAGCGGCTTTCCGCCGTTGATGATCATACCGTCCTGCGTTTCCTTAATATCAACGCCAAGCTGTTTAAGGTTATAAACAACGCTCTCAATTCTGTCAGATTCTTTATATCTGAGCCTTTCGGCGCCCTTAATCACCGTTTCACCGTTTGCAAACGCGGCAAGAACGGCAACGGCAGGGACTAAATCGGGAATATCCGTAGCGTCAACGACTGCGCCATGAAGCTCGCTTTTAGTTGCGGTTACTCCGTTATCATCAACAGTGATTTTACCGCCGAATTTTTTTATAACATCAACTATTGCCTTGTCGCCCTGAGTTGAGTTAAGGTCAAGACCCTTAACCGTAACACCGCCGTTAATTGCGCCGGCAACAAGGTAAAATGCAGAGTGCGACCAGTCGCCCTCAACAACATAATCTTGAACTTTATACTTTTGGTTACCTTTAATAAGGAAGCCAAAATCTGTTTCTTTGACATTTGCTCCGTAGTCAGCCATAACCTTGATTGTCATATCGACATAAGGCTTTGACTGCAACGGTGTTTTGAGCACAACTGCGCTGTCGCCGTCAACTACGCTGAGAGCCAAAAGTAAACCTGTTATATACTGGCTTGAAACATTGCCGTTAACCTCGTAATTGCCGCATTTAAGCTTGCCGCTTATGTGAGCAGGAAGATAGCCGTTTGACTTAATATCAACGCCGTGAAGCGGTAAAAGAGTTAAATATTCGCCGATTGGACGGCTAAGCAAACTGCCCTGACCGACAAAAGTAACTTCCTTGCCGAGTGCGCCTGCAAGAGGTATCATAAATCTTAATGTTGAACCGCTTTCAATCGAATTGAGCGTATCCTCGCCCGCTTTAAGCGAATTTATCATACCGACCGTTGCCGCCATATCGTTTGAGGAAATCATCGGTTTTACGCTTCCTCCGCCTGAAAGGTAAGAGCAGATAAGCGCTCTGTGAGCAACGCTCTTTGACGGCGGCACAACCACTTCACCGTTAAAAATTGACTTTTCTATCTTTGCTGTACTCATTATTTCTCCATTATTCAATACCAAAGGTTTTGTTTATATCTTCATACTTAATAGGGTTAATAAAGCTTGAACCTATCTTGTCTATCATAACAAATTTAATTCCCGTACCGGTTCTCTTTTTGTCGCCGTTCATAGCAGAAATTATTTCTTTGTCTGTATGGGTATCTCTTATTTTAAGATTATTTTTTTCAAGAACTTTTATAAGTCTGTCAGTCGTACCCTTTTCGGTAACGCCGAGGTTTTCGCCCGCTCTTGTTATCATAACCATACCGATTGCAACTGCTTCGCCGTGGCTCACTGTTTCAAAATTCCAAAGCTTTTCAATAGCGTGACCGCAAGTATGACCGAAATTGAGGAGCGCACGCTCGCCGTGTTCCTTTTCATCATTTTCAACCACTTGTCTTTTAATGCTCACGCACTCGGTGATAACTTCGGTAAGGTTATCCATAACATCGCCGCTCTCAAGCTTTTCAAAAAGTGAAGCGGACTTTATACAGCCGTACTTAATAACTTCGCCCATACCGTCGCTAAAGAAGTGAGGCGACAAAGTTTTGAGCACATCAGGGTCAATAATTACGAGTGACGGCTGATGAAACGCACCGCAAAGGTTTTTGCCCTGCGGCAAATCAACCGCTGTTTTACCTCCGACAGAGGAGTCGACCTGAGCAAGGAGAGAAGTAGGAATTTGGACAAATTTTATTCCTCTTAAAAATACCGAAGCCGCAAAGCCTACCATATCGCCGCAAACACCGCCTCCAAGTGCAACCGCACCGTCTTCACGCGTAAGTTCGTTTTCAGCCATAAATTCAACTATTTTGATAAGCTGAGCCGTATTTTTGCTTGCCTCACCTGCTTTAAAAATGTAGGTGAATACTTCGTATCCCTCATTTTCAAGCTGTTTTTTAATATCTTCGCCGTAAAGCGGATAAACATTTGTATCGCTTACAAGCGCTATTTTTTTACCTTTTAATACAGTTTTTGTAAGCTCACTGGCTTTTGAAAGAAGTCCGTTTTCAATATATATTTCGCTGAGGCTTTTATCGCTTACATCTACACAAAGTTTAGTCATTATCCAATTTCCTCTTTTATCTTATTACCCTTTTGCATCAAGGCACGAAGTTCATTTTCATCCTCGTTAACAATGCAATATTTGAACTTCATAAGGTTTGAAACAAGGTCATCAATCTCACGAACGAGCGGCTCTTTGTTATCAATAAAAAGTTCTGTCCACATATCCGCATTGATTCTTGCAACACGGCTGACATCACGGTATGAGCCTGCCGAATAGCCTGCGTGGTAAGGCGCAAGCGGTGAAAGAACATAGGAACACGCAAGCACATGAGCAATCTGGGAAGTGAAAGCAATCATTTCATCGTGGTGCTCCGGAGTTGTAACAACTGTGCGTGCAAAGCCCATTTCCTGAGCCAAGCCGACAAGTGCGTCGGAAATATAACGAGGGATATTATCGGTAGGAGTACAGATAAAAGAAGCGTTGTCAAAAAGGGTATCTAGCGAGTTATCGTAACCGCTCACTTCCCTACCTGCCATCGGGTGTGCGCCGACAAAATAGAAATCAAAATCTTGTTTTTCGAGTTCACGGCAAATCTTTGTTTTTATACCGCAGGAATCGGTAACGATGCTGTTTTTCTTGAAAAGATTTTTATGTTCTTCAATAAAAGGGCAAATTGCTTTAGGATAAAAGTTGACTATAGTCACATCTGCCTTAGGCATTAATTGTTCAAGTTCACCGGTTTCGTCAATTACTCCATCATCAAGCGCACGCACTGCAACCGAGGCGGTTCTGTTCCAACCCATAATATGATGTTTTGTGTTTTTCTTTAATGTTTTTGCAAGGCTCGCACCGATAAGACCAAGCCCACAGACTAAAATATTCATAAGCCCACTTCCAGACATAGTTAATTATTTTAATAATAATATATAACTTATAATATGTCAAATGCATTTGTCATTTTTTAGGATAATTTATAAATTTGTAATAATATTATAGGGCTAAGGTTTGAATATAAATTATTGTTTATAATAGGTTGACGGCGTTGCCAGATTGTAATTTTAGCCTTTCCCTCAAGGGGATTTAATTTTATATTCCTCACAAACGCAAAAAGACCACAGCCGAAGCTGTGGTCTAATATTTTGTGATTATTTGAAGAAATCGTAATCGTCGCCGTCATTGAGGTCCGGTCCTTTATCAGTAGTGTCCGGAATATTAGGGTCAGAAGTCATAACTACATCACTTGATGGGAGTGCATAATTACGAATTTGAATCTCTGGTTCTTCATAAAGCTTTTTCATAATCATTTTTCTCCCTTCTTTAGTTATTGTTTACATTGCCGGCATTTGAAGTGCTTATAGTTTTACCATAAACTGTAACTCTTGTGCCATCTGCTTTCTGCATTACTGAGTAAGCAGTGTACTTAAAGTTATGCTCTGCTGTCGGGTTCTTAATGTTGATTACGAACTGGTTACCAACAGTGTACTTAGAAGCTTTAAGTCTTCTGATACCGTCAGTGCCAACATTTTCAACTGTCATATCGGTTGTAGTGTCGTTGATTGTAAAGAGGAAACCACTTTCAACCATTGAGTAGCCTTCAGGAGCTACGAATGTACCGATAAGTGAGAACTTAGCAAGGTCTGTTGTGTAAACAGGTTCTTCTCTTGTGACTACATCAGCCTGTGGATCTTTGTAAAGTTCAGCAGTTGATGGAACGATTTGGTTGCCCTGACCGTCGAAGAGATGTCTTTCACTTTCAGATGACTGATAGTTCTGATATTCTTCTTGAGTAAGACCTACGATAGCAACGATTGAACCGCCGGCGGCGTCATCTTCATAGTAAGAAGATTCAACATAGAAGCTGTACTTATCGCCATAGGTGAGAACTGTATTTTCAGTAGCCATATAGTTTTCATTAAGAACTGATTTAACAATTGCATAAGCACCAGGAATGCTTACTTCAACAAGTTCGTTATAAGCAAGGTCTTCGTATACAGTTGCGTTTGATGCCATCTCAAAATCATCAATTGAGTTGAATACATAAACTGTGTACTTTTCAGTTGTATCTTCTACAGGCTTGAAGTTAGCAGTGATAGTTGTGTTTTCACTTACTGTTGCCTTTTCGCCAGGGGCAACTCCGTTATCGAATGAATCGAATGTGTAAAACGGAACGCTGATAGTTGGCATTGTGAATGTGCCGTCAGCTTCAGTTGTGATAACTTCCAAAGTCTTGCCGTTGATAGAAGACTTGATAGTTACTGTGTAGCCTGATGCTGCATCGTCAACTGCCTTTGTTGTAAGATAAGTTGTACCCTTAACAACAAAGCCGAATGTAGGAGCAGTAATCATATACTTAGGAGTTGTAGCTGTGTTGTCGTTTGACGGAGCAGCATAGCTGTAATTCCAAGCGTAGTTAGCGCCTTCTTTCTTCTCTACTGTTGTACCGGTGGTGATTGCACCATTGGCATCAACAGAAACTGAAGTACCGTAAGCAACATTGCCGATTACTGAGCCGTTGAGATAAATGTCATAAGTCTTAACTTTAATACCGTTAAGAGCATCAGTGATAGCTGCATCAAGAGCAGACTGGCTGTCATAAAGGAAGCCCTTAACTGTCTTGTCTGCAACCGTTACATCCTTAGTATCTGCAAAGGTCTTTGACAAATCATCATAGATATCTTCGTCGGTGTAACCCTTTTCAGTTTGCATTTGCTTAAGAGCGTCAGCAGCGGATGTTTCAATATTAACTTCAACCAATGAAGCTGCAAGTGATGTGAGTGTAGCTGTTTCAGCATCAATAGCTGTCTGTACATCTGCCATTACATCAGCCTTTTGGTCGTCTGTGTAGTCGAAATATGTGAGCTTAGCAAGTTCGCTTGCTACATTTTCAAGAGCGGCAGCAGTAAACTTATTGTCAACGATCTTGTCAACAAGTGCGTTCTTAGCTGCATTGAATGCATCCCAGTTAGCTGCGTTAAGAGTAGTATCATACTGAGCTGTGTAAGTAGCATCTTCTGTTACTGAAGCGTCAGGATCGAATGTTGGGTCCCAACCTGTGAATGAATATGTGTAACTACCGTCAACATAGTTTGGAGTTTCAATAGTGTTGAACTGGTCAGCAGCTGTTTCAGTAACATTATTGCCATATTTAACTGTTACAACTGTTGAAGCATCAGCAGCATTTGCATCCTTATAGTTGAAAGTAAGGTTGAGAGTCTTAATTTCAAGACCGTCATATGCATTCCAGAGGTTTGTATATCTCTGCTGAATTGTAGCAACAAAGTTCTTGAGTGCATTTGCGTTCTTAATATTTGAGTAACCGAGGTTAGCCTGAGCAGCTTCAAGAGCTGTTGTGAATGCAGACCAAGATTCATCGGTGTACATTTGAGAATCAGCAAGCTTAGCATTTGCAAGGTCAACGAGTTCAACAAGTGATGAAATATCAACGATTGTTACGCTTGGTGTAAGGTAAGTGTCGTTCATTTCAGATGTATACCAGTTGTAACCGCAGTAGTTAGCTGTGTTCTGACAGTTCCAAGTACCAACTGCACCAAATCTTGTGGTCATATTGTAAACCTTTGTTGAAGGTGTAGTTGTAGCTGAAAGTTCCTGCTTTTCTGTTGCAGGAATATGGAAACCGAAGTTACCGCTTGTATAGATTTTTGCTTCGTTGTCGTTACCGTTTGAACGAGCAAAAATAGCGCCGTAAACAGGACTCTGAGAAGAACCTGTTGTTTCACCTAAAATTGGGTCAAGGTCGGTAGCAATAGCTGTATCATAATCGTTAATCTGAGTACCGTCGTTAGTTACGATCTTGTAGTCAGAGTTGTTGAAGTTATTGTTACCGGTGTATCTGAGACCGTGAACGAAGAAACCTTTACCGCCATCTTCAATCTTACCGGTATCAAGAACAGCCTTATAAGTTTCCTTCTGTTCGTCAGAAAGAGCATCCGGAGTTGATGTCCAGCCGGCTGAATTGATATGAGCCTTAGAATCTGTATCGCCAAGCTTTGGAGCTGTAGCATCGATAGAGATAGAATCAAGTGAGTTATTGATTCTTGAGTGGACTGTTGTACCGAAAGTTACATTAAACTTACCGAAGTCAACATCAATAGCTTCATGCTTTGTTCTGAAAATGAAAGCAAAGCCGGTGTAATCACCTTCAACAAACTGACTACCATTGTCTTTGAGAGAGATTCTCGTAAGTTCGTTTGAGTTATCATTTGCGAATACTGTACCGTCAGGAATTTTAGTAAATGAATACTGAAGGTTGTCGTAAGCAGTGATTACTGCATCAACAATGTTTGTATATTCATCATACTGAGTGTCATAATCGGTCAAATCAGTATCAGCAAGCTTTGCATAATAAGTCTTTGCAGCATCAAGTGCATTTTTAAATGATGCATAGTTACTGTAATCTGTTGGGTCAGCAATATTACTTTCAAGAGCAAGAACTGTATCAAGGGAAGTTGTACCCTGAGTAGTTATAGTGTTATATGCTGAGCTGATACGAAGAGTCGCAACAGCATCATTGAGTTTTTCAAGGTTAGTATCTACAAGAGCCTTACCTGCGTCGTCATCATCAGGAGCATAAGCAGGAACACCCCAGTTGTCAGCCGAACCCCAAACAGCAGTCTTAACATCGTTTACAGTTGAAAGAACTGAGTTGTAAGAGTCTGCTGTGAAGAAGTTTGAATCATATGATTCAAAAACTTTGATAACTGCTACAAGGTCTGTTGTGTCAACCTTAGCAACATTGGTTTTAAGACCGTTGTATGCATCGTTGACAGCTTTTACATAAGCGTTAGTTGTGTCAGCATCTGTATAATGAGTTGAAGTTGTGAAAGGATTTGAAGCAGGGTCAAGTGCTGCAAAGTAGTCACGAACTGTTTCATATGTTTCAACGAATGTTGCCCAAGAATCAGCTGTGTACTTGTCGCCGCCGTTTGCATATGTCTGCCTAATCTGAGCACTCATAGCATTACGGAGTGATTCCCAAGCTTCACTGTTAGTTGTGCTTGTGCTTGCGCTGTTAATTGTTGATACAACATTTGAAGCAGCTCTGCAGTAACCGTCAATATCGTTTGAAGAAGTGAAATAACTGCTTGGTTCAAATGAAGTAGCTGTATCCATAGCCTGAATATAAGTGATAAGGCTACCTTCTGAATAATCATTAAGGTCTACGCCCTTCATCTTTGAGCCGTTTGACTTGATTGCATCAAGAACATACTTATAGTTAACTACATGGATTTTAGTTGTACCTTCTACTGTTGGTGAAGCAGCGTCGTTGATGTTGTTGCTGTAATTATCAGATGAACCGATGTGAGCCTTAAGAACAGGGATAACATCAGTCTTAAGCTTAGCACTGGTGCCTGTACCGAATAAGCTTGCGCCGTTCTTAAATACTAAAAGGTTAGCAAAAAACTTATTAGTATAGTTTTTACGACCGTTACGAATCTGGTAAACAGTAGTACCTGATGCAGAAGTGCTGTTAGCAAGGTTGTATTTGTTATCGTTAGTAAGCCAAGACCAGTTGAAATCGAAGTTGTTGCCTGCTGTACCGCGCCAGTTAGCATCTAAAGCTAAATCGTCTGATTCAGAAACGATAGCAGATACATATCTGTTCTTAGAACCAAGTAAACCGGCGTCACCTTCACCTGATGTAACTGCCATAATAGCAGTAGCAGGGTCGGTTACACCGTCGTACATCAATGTAGCCTCAGGATAGTAAAGAGTCATTGCCGAATAGTTTTCAGCGGCTGCCTTACCGTCGTTACCGCTTGTGTCGATACCGGTTTCAAGCCAAAGAACATTTTTATATGCGTTAGCATAGGCCTCAGCAGTGTAACCGGTTGAGTCTGCAGGGAAAATTTGAGTTGTACGATACCTGTCGGTATTAGCCGAAGCGCCTGTAAACGCTGTCATTGCGTTCATTGCGGCAGTCAACTTGTCTGCCAAGCCGTCAAGTGCAGTATCTTTACCGCCGTAGATGTAAGCGTCAAGACCTTGCTGACAGTTAACATATGCCTGATAAGCCGGAGTAACATTTGAATAGGCAGCGTTAGGTTCAGCAAGCTTTGACTTAAACTCTGACATTGCGTTTTTCACTTCTGTAACAGCGGCATCAGTATCAGCATCAACATAACCGTTAGCGGCAAATACGCTCATCGGAAGCGCTGTGATAACCATCATTACAGCGAGAAAAGCAGCCAAAATCTTTTTGGAAAGCCTTTTTTTCATTTTCTTTTCCTCCTTAAAATTTGCAATCGCTCTTGTTTGCAGGCTTTTGCACCGCTGTTTACCTGACCAAAAACGCACGATACTGCCGGCAAAAATCGCTTTTGCAGTGTGCAAATTGGGCATAGTTACCCTATTTACACATTTATTTGGTTACATTATAACATTACTAAAAAAGAATGTCAACAAAAATGAAACAAAATTAGGTAACAAATGTTTACAATTATTTAATACTTTTTTTGCAAAATATCACAATTATTTTGGACTTGTGTGGAATTATTGTCATATATGTAGAAAAATGTGGGATAAAGAAAAAGCGGGCGAACACAGTTCGCCCCTACGGTTATTTTATCATTTAGACAGTTCTAAGTAACAAGACTTTCGTAGGGGCGACCTGTGGTCGCCTTTATAAAACTACTCACTACGAAACATTTCCCCGAACTGTTTCTCCCAAATTTGGAGTCTCGTGTCTCTTGTGCTTGCGCACAATTCACTCATAATCTTTAATCGTTTGTTTAACTGTTTTGTCGCCGACAACGATAGTAGGATACCACTTAGCCGTGAGGTTAAAGTAGTTCTTCTCTCCTGTTTCGTCAAAAATGACTTGAGGATAAAAGATATGTGAGCGAGGAGTGGCGGTAAGCTTTTTATCGTCACCCCTTGCAATGCCGACAACGACAAACCTAAAATCTTTGTAGAAATCGGTCGGGCAGGAAACAGTTAAAAGCGTATCACCGCGGGTAACGGTAATTCCGGTTGAGTAAAGCGATTTATTTTTAATTCTGTCAAGGAAATCAAGTGCGCTTTGAGGAGTTTGGCGCTCGGTAACATTGTATGGGAAAATGTAACCTCCGTCATCCTCTGCCTTAGTATTGGTATAATAAGCCGCAACTACCTTAAATTTATAGTCCGCCGTTAAATCGGAAAAAGAAATAAAGCCGGTGGCGCTGTTATTGTAACTGTCAGCCGAGGAATAAAAACTCTCAAGCGAATTATCGTTAAGATAAACAACATTGTTGAAAACCTCCGCGCCCTTAACCGAACGCTCGATATAAGGCTTGTCGCCTGTTTTTTTGGTATAAACGCTTGAATTAAGGTTAATATCTTTAATCTTAATATATCCTGCGAGGCTTGGGTTCTTGCCGTAGGAATCGCAATACTTTTCCAAAATATCGGACGGGAATGAAACCGACGGATACTTTTTTTGATAAGTTTTGAGATAAGCGCTTTGAGAAGATTTTATTGCACCGCCTATGCCGAAAACCGCACCGACAACAAGCACTATAACTAATACTATTATAATAGGTATTTTAAAAGAGAACTTTTTAGCAAGCTTTTCGCCTGATTCTTTTTCCTTTTTTACCTTTTCCTTTTTCGGCTTTTTCTCTTTTTTTACTTTTTCTTTCTTCGGCTTAGGTTCGGCTTCTTTGTCGCTTTCCTCCTTGGCAAATTCAATATGCTTTTTGGGTGGGGCAACGGGAGGGGGAGTATATTCTTCTTTTTCACCCTCGTTTTGCCTGCTTTCCCTTTTAGCCTGAAAATCTTTTAAAATATCGTCAATACTTTCGTTATTAAAATCTTTTTTATCTTCACTCATAATTATTTAATAATAACTTTCTTAACATTTTCTATTGCAGTGTTAAGCATTTGGTCAAGGTTTGGTATTTTTTCTTCTGCTTTGATAACATCATCCTTGTGAGGTCTTGTTTTAGGATGCTTAGGAGTAAACACGGTACAGCAATCTTCATAAGGCTGAATTGAAATGTCAAAAGTGTCAATCTTGCGTGAAATTGCAATAATTTCCTCCTTATCCATACCGATACAAGGGCGGAAAACAGGCATATCTGCGGCGCAATCGGTACACGCAAGTGCGTACATAGTTTGGCTCGCAACCTGACCCACGCTTTCACCGGTGATAAGTGCGGTGCAATTTTGCATTTCAGCCACCCTTTGCGAAAGTTTCATCATAAGGCGGCGCATAATAATTGTAAAATATTCCTCAGGGCAGTAGTCCCTGATAGCTTCCTGAAGCTCTGTAAACGGCACAACATAAGTGGTGATTACACCGCTAAAGCGCGCAACTTTTTTAAGCAGGTCCATAACTTTCATCTCTGCAAGCTCGCTTGTATAAGGCGGAGACGCAAAGTGAACGGCGCAAAGTTCGATTCCGCGCTTAGCCATCATATATGCCGCAACCGGAGAATCGATACCGCCGCTGATAAGTATAGCCGCACGACCGTTGGTACCCGTAGGCATACCGCCTGCGCCCTTAATATTGTTACCGCGAACGAAAGCATATTTTTCCCTTACTTCAACGGTAACGATAATATCGGGGTTATGAACATCAACTTTGAGGTTACTAAACTTTGAAAGGATATATCCACCGAGTTCCCTGCTGATTTCAGGCGATTTCATCGGGAATTTTTTGTCAGAACGCTTAGCTTCAACCTTAAAAGTCTTAGCTTCGCTGAGTTCATCCTCAAGATATTCGCAAGCCTTAGCTTTGATATCTTCAAAATCTTTTTCGCATTCACAAGCCCTTGAAAAAGCGGCAATGCCGAAAACTCTTGAAATTCTGTCGCAAGCTTCGTCAAGGTCAATATCGTCGTCAAGAGGAGTTACCATAATGGTTGACTGGCTCTTTGTATATTCAAACTCGCCGAGGTCGGAAATTTTGTGCTTAATATTTTTAACAAGCTTATCCTCAAAGCTTGAACGGTTAAGACCCTTGAGGGCAAGCTCACCGTTTTTAACAAGTATAATTTCTTTCATTATATAAATTCCGTTTCTATTTTTTTATTGGATGATTTTTTATCAAATCGTCAAGCGACGATACAAGAAGGTCAACATCATCTTTAGTATTAAATCTTGAGAAGCTGACCCTAATGCTCTTATCTATAATCTCGTTTGGCAAATTCATAGCAGTGAGCACATGGCTCTTTTTACCCTTTGCACAGGCTGAACCGTTGCTGACATAAACGCCGTATTTAGCCGAAAGTTCCTGCAAAACCGTTTGGCTTCGCATAAAAGTGGGAACATAAATATTGAGTATATAAGGCGACGAATTTTCATCGTTATTAAAAATTATTCCGTCAATAGCCGAAAGCTTCTCTCTCGCATAAGAGTTAAGCTCTTTAATCTTTTTCTTCTGCTCGGCAATATTCGGAAGCGCATTTACCGCCGCGCCGAACCCTGCGATAAGAGGCGAACATTCCGTGCCGGGTCTGATTCTCTTTTCCTGCTCGCCGCCGAAAGTCCTTGCAAAATTTTGGTCGGTCAAATTCGCATTTTTATTAATATAAAGAGCACCGACACCCTTTGGTCCGTGAATTTTGTGAGCGGTGATTGACACCAAATCGGCACCAAGCTTTTTAGGGTTAATGTTAACCTTGCCGTAAGCCTGCACGCAGTCAATATGAATAAGCGCCGGAGCACCCGCTTTTTTAACCGCTTTTTGAATAGATTTAACCGGCATAACCGTGCCGACTTCATTATTAATATACATCATTGATACTAAAATAGTATCTTTGTTAACCGCTTCAAAAAGCTGTTCCTCGCTGATATTACCCTTGCTGTCGGGTTTTAAAAAAACAACTTCAAAGCCTTGCTTTTCAAGTTCTTCTGCCGACTGCAAAACGCTTTCATGCTCAATCGCAGTTGTAACTATGCGGTTGCCGAGCCTCTTTTTAGCCTTTGTCGCACCGAAAAGCGCCATATTGTTAGCCTCGGTAGCACCGGAAGTAAAATAAATCTCATCCTTATCAACACCGAGAGAATCGGCAACAGCGCCCCTCGCCAAAATAACCTGCTTCATAGCGTTAAGGCCGAGAGCGTGGAGGCTTGAAGCATTGCCGAAATCATCGGTAAGCATATTCATAACCGCTTTTACACATTCGTCGCACGGCTTTGTGGTAGCAGAATTGTCCAAATAAGCACTCATAAATTCATTAATTCCTTTATCTTAAATACACCGG
Source organism: bacterium (assembly GCA_963657005.1). Classification (GTDB taxonomy): domain Bacteria; phylum Bacillota; class Clostridia; order Oscillospirales; family Acutalibacteraceae; genus Eubacterium_R. The sequence goes on from CAVKLC010000012.1 coordinate 45,630, forward strand.
CAATGGTTTTTGCATCCTTAATCTCGCCGCTCATTATTTTTGATACAATTTCTTTAATCGGCATTTTGACAACATCGAGGAATTCATCCTCATCAAGATGCTGCTGCCCAAAAGTAATATTTTTAGCGTAAAAAAGCCTGATAATTTCGCCGCAGTAACCCGGTGACGGATAAACCTCGCCGAAAGGCTCAAAAATCTCCGCCGTTGCACCGCATTCCTCGCTAAACTCTCTAATGCCTGCTGCTTTTATATCTTCGCCCTTTTCAAGCTTGCCCGCAGGAATTTCATATATAGTTTCCTTATAAGGATACCTGAACTGCCTTACAAGCAAAATTTCGTTATCATCCGTCAAACCAACAATAGCAACTCCGCCCGGATGCTCAACAACTTCCCTATACGCTTCGTCACCGTCAACAAGAGTAATTCTGTCATTGTGAACATCAATTATCCTGCCGCTGTAAATACCAGTCACTTCCTCGGTTTGCTCAAAATAGCCGAGTGCGATTGAATAAATGTCGTCAATTTTTTCAGCGATAAATTTAGCGCCTGCGCCTGCAAATTCAACGCGACTGCCGTAACCCCACATAACGCCTACGCTATCAATCATATTTGCCTTAGCACCGTTGATATCATAACTTTTATCGCCAACCATAAGCGTTTCGTTGCCGGCAGTTTCAAGTTCTTTTAAACAGCGTGAAATAATATTTGCCTTTGATTCGCAATCGGCAGAAAACGACACACCGCAAATAACATCAAAATATGACTTAATTGTGTTATGGTCAAGCAGTGCTTCAACATAATCTTGCGGCTTTGAAGAAGCGATACCGAGCTTGATACCCTCTTTTTTAAGCTTAACCAAAAGTTCCTTAATTCCGTCGTACATTTTGCTTTCAAGAAGGCCCTTGTTGGTATAACGCTCACGGTATTTTTTAACAAGCTTATCTGCAGTTGCGGCGTCAACACCGAATTTTTCCTGAAAAGTTACAAGAAGCGGAGGACCGATAAAGTAGGTAAGTTCGGTATACTCAGGCGCTTCAATGTTATAATAATCAAGTGCGAATTTTGCACTTTTAAGTATCCCCTCACCGGTATCGCAAATAGTACCGTCAAAATCAAATATAACTGCTTTATATCTCATCAGCCATTTACCCTTTTCATAAATTTATCAACAAGAACGACAAATCTTTCAATCTTGCCTTTGCCGATTATATCGCCGTTTTCGTCCTTGGCGCTGACAGAAAAAACGAGCCTTCTTCCGTCAACTTCTTCAAGTTTGGCGCAGGCGGAAATTGCAGTACTCAAGCCGCTTGCCTTGTCGTGAGTAATCTCTACCTTAGTACCTACGGTTGTTTCACCCTCGTCAAGCAGAGGAGCGCAGGCTTCGCAAGTAGCCTCCTCCATAAGCGCAAGCATCATAGGAGTTGCAAAAACAGGAAGCGAACCGGAACCTACAGCCGCCGCCGTATTGGTTTGGTTAACAACAGTCAACGCTTCACCCTTATATTCGCTATGAAATTCTTTCATAATTAAAACCTCGCTATTTTAAAAGAACATCTTTAAAATTTTAAAACATTATATCACAAAATTTTGTTGTATACAATACTAATAATTTATGCTATAATCAATTTAACATTTTTGGGAGAATGATATGGCAAGAAAGAAAAAGAAAACTAACAGAAAAAGAATATATATGCTTGACGAAATACGCGGTTTTGCAATAATTTGTATGATTATTCACCACGCTTTTCTTGATGTGGGCGATGTTTTAAACCTCACCTGGGGGTACAAAGTTTTTGACGCACTGTGTACCGTTCAACCGATATTTTGGGCGATATTTATTGTCATTTCGGGTATGTGCTCACGCCTTTCGAGAAATACGGTAAAGCGAGGGGTTATTGTGCTTAGTTTCGGTATTATCATCACGATTTTTACCGCCGTAATTATGCCGATTTTCGGCTTTGAAGGGGACGAAATTTATTTTGGCATTCTCCACTGCCTCGGCTCTTGTATGATAATCACCGGTCTTCTTATGCCGTTAATTAACAAAATAAATTACAAAGTCGGCGCGCTTGTTTCGCTTATTCTGTTTTTCTTCACCTACGGAGTGAATACGAGAACGCTTTGCTTCGGTCTTATTGATTTGCCGTCAAGCCTTTACCAAACAAACATTTTTATGCCGCTCGGCTTTTATAATTACTCTTTTAAAAGTGCCGATTATTTTTCTATTATTCCGTGGCTGTTTATGTTTTTGTTCGGCGCATTTTTGGGTAAGCTTGCAAAGGACGATAATTTGCCGAAAACTATGTATAGGAAAAGGAGCGGATTTCTCTGTTTTGTTGGCAAAAACAGCCTTTGGGTATACATTTTGCACCAACCGATTATTTATGCGTTTATGCTTCTTTCAGCGCTTGTTTTAGGCTTATAAATTTAACAAAAAAAGCACCCGTTCATAGAATGAATAGGTGCTTTTTCGGTTTGTTAGCTTTGGTGGTGCACAGCATCTTTAAAAGAGCCTTAGCCGTATCAGCCGTTTAAATAGGAGCGGCACAAAGCCGCTCCAAAGAATGTTGATAAAGTGGCTAAACCGTGCCAAGTTTTATAAATTTATTACTGCAACTTTTCCCACTGCTCGCTCGTTTTCTTAATACTGTAGATACAATATGTTCCAACGCGGTTAATAATATTTTCCGCCGATTTTATATGGCGGGATACAGTCGGCTGAGAAAGACGCAAAATTCTTGCGATTTCATCTTGTTTTTTATGTTTCAAATAAAACATTTCAAAACAGAGCCTCTGCTTTTGAGTAAGCTCGTTTTCTACAATTTTCGGAAGCACGAAGCTTAAAGAATTTTTCAAAATCTTTTGCTCGTCAAAGCCGTCTTTATCAAAAATGTCATATTCTCCCGCACACTCTTCAATAAAGCTTTTCATTATTTTTCCTCCTCATAATATCGTGAAAGCATAAAATAAACTCTCCTGCATTCACAAGCCATATCATAGTAAATTTTAATTTTTCTTCTAAGCAGGTGCAAGTCTTCACCTCGGTAAACGCTTAAAAGAGGTTTAAGTCCGTCAACCTTGGCACAAAGTACATTGTACTGCTTTTCGTATTCGTCAGCGAGTTTGTCGATATTCATTAAGAATTACCTGCCTTTGCAAAATATTAAGGTTCCCGATTAGGCTTTTAAACCTGAGTGGCAAAAGGGATATGCCTTTGAGTTCGATATTATACAAACATTTGTTTGCAGTCAATAAATTCGACCGTTACAGTACATATTTTTTCTCTTTTTACAGTCAAAGACAGGTTTCGACAAACTATACACTCATATGTAAGTTTTATCAAAATTTTTTAATGATACTATTGACAAATTATGCAATATGCACTATACTGAAGTTGCTTTGAAATGGACCGCACCATTTCAAACTCTTGGTCCTCCATAGTTTGTAATGACAGAGAGGGAAATGCCGATGTATTTTTATACTTCGGCATTTTTCTTTTTTAAAATCACTGTGCGGCGAACATCGTTCACCTATTATAAATCTTTTAAATTTTTTATTTACTTTTCGCATATAAAGTATTAAAATATATACTACTTAAAAAGCGGAAGGAATTATGTTATGCGTGAGAGAACATATGTTAAAATTGATTTAAACGCACTTAAATATAATATTGACTCGATTACAAAAAAGATTGACGGCAAAGCTAAGCTTCTCGGTGTTATAAAAGCCGACTCTTACGGTCACGGCGCTTTGCAAATTGCAGAATATTTTGAAGACAGATTTGACTTTTTCGGCATTGCCTGCGTTGAAGAAGCAACGCAGCTTATCGATGGCGGAATTACAAAACCTATTCTCGTTTTGGGTTATGTTTCGCCGGATGAATTTGACATAACAGTTAAAAATGACATTCGTGTGCCGATTTTTTCTTATGAAAGTGCAAAAGCGCTCAGTGAAGAAGCGGTTAAGCAGGGCAAAACTGCTGATTTTCATTTTGCGCTTGATACAGGTATGAGCCGCATCGGTTTTCAGGTTGACGAGGAAAGTGCCGACATTTGCAAAAAGATTTGTGAACTTCCAAATATTAATGCAGAGGGTCTTTTTTCTCACTTTGCAACTGCAGACGAAGATGATTTAACCAAAACTTACGAACAGCAAAACAAGTTTAAGCAGTTTGTGAAAATGCTTGAGGACAGAGGTATAAATATTCCTATCAAGCACCTTAACAACTCGGCAGGCATTATGCATTTTGACGATACATTTGATATGGTAAGGGCAGGAATTATTCTTTACGGTCTTTACCCGTCGCACGAAATTGACGAAAAGCTACTTGATATTAAGCCGGTTATGGAATGGAAAACTTATGTGTCGCACATAAAAGTGCTTGAAAAAGGTCGTGAAATTTCATACGGCGGTACATACAAAGTTGATGAACCTATTACCGTTGCAACAATTCCCGTTGGTTATGCCGACGGCTATCCGAGGTGCCTTTCAAGTATCGGCAAGGTGCTTATTAACGGTGAATATGCGCCTATTCTCGGCAGGGTTTGTATGGACCAATTTATGGTTGATATCAGCCATATTAATGGCGTTAAGCTTGAAAGCGAAGTCACTTTAGTCGGCAAAGACGGCGAAAAAATGCTGAGTATGGAAGAAGTGAGTGAAGCTGCTCATTCGTTTAACTATGAGCTTCCTTGCAGAATTTCAAGGCGAGTAACACGAGTTTATGAAAAAAACGGCAAAGTTTTAAAGGCTGTTAATTATTTGAGATAATTACAAAAAATCGGCGAACAATATTCGCCGCTACATAATATTAATAGGGGGGCTAACATTGAACAAGTCCGTAAAAAATGGACAATAGAAAAAAGGGACCTCCTATGGTAGAATAAAAACTACCATAGGAGGTTTTGTTATGCCAAGAGAATATAGACATATTAAACAATATGAAAAA
>CAVKLC010000013.1:0-26053 GCA_963657005.1 bacterium
TGTATCCACAGAGTAAAACTTTCCGGATATGATGAGGCTCGCCTCATCATATCCGAATACATCAACTTCTACAACAACTACCGTATTCAAACTAAAACAAAACTGACTCCGCTTGAAAAACGAAATCAGTTTGTTGCTTAAAATTTAATTATTCTACCTTAGGCTCCCTTTTTTGTACTGTCTGCACAATTTGGGTCAGTTCAGTTTTTTAACTTACACACTTTATTTTACATGCTCCGGGTCGTAGGACGCCGTCCCCTACAAAAATCAATGTTATGACTAAAATTCTTCAATTCTTTCCTTTGCAGATTCATAAATTTCTACTATTTTAAATTTTGGTGAATAGGTATTTGAAACAAGGCTCATTTCATCTTCTGTAAGGTAATCATTTATAGATTCGGTACAGGCAGAAAGGCAAACGCTCGGGAAAACTATGCACCACCAATTATGCCCCTTACCCTCGCCTATTTCAATTTTAAGCGAATTATATTTTCCTGCAGGGAGTGTAAAATCGTCATAAACACGGGTTTTGAAATACTCTTTAACAACATTTACCTTAACCTTATATTCAAAACCTTTTGATTTTAAATATTCATTGCACATATCTGTGATTTCTTTAGTATTATTTTTAGCGTTTTCTATTGCTTCATTAAGTGTTTTACCGCCGATAATGTCCTGAGTATTTTCCAAAATAAAGTTTTTAAGCATAAGTTTAATATTTTGGTCATCGGTCGAGTCGGAATTTGCAAGAATATGAAGCCTGAAAACTTTATTGCTGATATGTTCGCTTGTTTTAACAGCGCCGACAACAGGTTGAGCAATACCAAAAAATAATACTAATGACATAAAAATAGGAACGAATATTTTAACAAATTTCATAAAAGAAAAACCTACCTTTCAAATGAATGATTGGTAGGTTTTGTTAATTTTATTCTACTTTTGCAAATTTTTCGCCGATTTCTTTAAGAAGATATTTACCGTTGCTTTGCTGAGTAAGTTTATCCTGCAATAATTTAACAGTATTTGCCCTAATGCTGAAAGTTACAGTTACATTATCTGTAAACTCGCTGTTTTCAATATTAGCAGTAAACTCGTTAAGCAATATATTTAGCCTGTCGTAAAAGCTATAATCAACGCAGACACTGAGTACTTTGCACGGTGCCATAGTGATTATATGACCTGCATCAAGTGCAATTTTAGAAGAGTGAGAATATGCTCTGATAAGGCCGCCGGCACCGAGAAGCGTTCCGCCGAAATAGCGCGTGACAACAACGCAAGCGTCAACTACCTCCTCTTTAAGCAAAACATCAAGAGTAGGCACACCTGCAGTTCCGCTCGGCTCGCCGTCATCACTTGAACGCTGAATGTTATTTTCCCTAAGTACATAGGCAGAAACATTATGAGTAGCGTCCCAATGCTTTGACTTTATTGAATTTATAAAATCGGTTGCTTCAACCTGAGTTTTAACCGGTTTAACATATCCGATGAATCTCGATTTTTTTTCAATAAATTCATCTTTGCTTTCAAATTCAACTGTTTTATATTCTTTCATAACTCACCGACAAAAAACAAGGCAACGATAAAATACCGTTGCCATAAGTTTTTAGATTAGCCTTTTTTTGCATATCTCTTGTTGAATCTGTCAACTCGTCCGCCTGTATCAACAAGCTTCTGCTTACCTGTATAGAATGGGTGGCATTTTGAACAGATGTCAACCTTTAATTCGTTCTTTGTGCTCTTTGTTTCAAAAGTTGCACCACAAGCACATTTAACTGTGCAAGTATCGTAGTTTGGATGGATACCGTCCTTCATTTATTTTCACCTCTTTGCTGGTTATTCTTTCATTACGCTTTGATATATTACCATAAGTTGTGGCAAAATGCAAGCATTTTTTATAATTATTTGCATATACATACTTTTTCCAAATAAAAAGAATACAAAACTGCTTCTTTTACAGGCTTTTTAAGTGTCTTTTCAATCGAATATCTGTAAAAGGCTATCTGTTTTTTATACCTTTCAAGAAGTTCTTCCTCGCTCTTTACCCTATCGGTTTTGTAATCAACAAGGACAAACTCACCGTTTTCTTCAAAAACGCAGTCTGCAATACCCTGAACCAATATTTTATCATCATAATCAACATCATATATATCGCTTGCTTTAATAAACGAATTAACTTTAATTTCACGATAAATATTGTCAGCTTCAAACATTCTTTTTGCAAATGACGAGTTGAAAAAAGAAGAAAGTTTAGCTCTGTCAAGGCAATCAGCCTGTTCCTTTGTTAAAAAGCCATTTTCCTGAAGCTTATTAATTTCACATTCAAGGTCGGTTTTTGCGTTGTCGTAGCTGCAATACTGCATAAATGTATGCATGGCGGTACCACGCTTTGCCGGTGTCATCTCTTCTTTATTCATAAACGCAGGCTTGGAAGAAGTGATAAATTCATACCCCTTTTCGCTGTCATCAAGTGAAGAAGCTGTCATTTTTGAAGTGATTGTCGAAAGCGGTAAAAACTCATATTTATACGAAAGTTTATCGTCAATTTGCTTTAAAATATCTTCATTTGACTTGCAAATATCTTCCTCTATAGCTCCCGCTTCACTTTCGCCCGGCTCGCTTATTGTGATGCTCATTTTAAATGAAACAGGCTTTGCAAAAAGTGAACATCCTGCAAATTCTCTCAAAATTTTACAATCAGGATGGAATAATGCACACATCAAAATCACATCCGCATCACTCCTGCAAGATTTGACAGAATATGCCGCAATTTTACCGCCTATAAGTTTTGAATAAACAGTTTGCATCTTTTTCTCAATATTTTGGCACGAAACAAAAGTAATAAACTGCTCTTTTGCTCTTGTCATTGCAACATACAAAACACGCAAATTTTCACTCATAAGTTCATTGCTGCTTTTAGCCTTAGTAACAGCATAAGGAATCGACTGAACATCAAACATTCTTTCTTCATTATGAATTTTCAAGCCAAAACCGAAATTTGTATTAAGCAAAAGTTTATCATTAAGTTCGCCTGTATTATACGCTCTCGCACTGCCTGCAAGGATACAAATAGGAAATTCAAGACCCTTAGAATGATGAATAGTCATAATAGTAACAGCGTCGTCTTTGCCCGTTACTATTGCTTTTGAATCAATGCCTTTATCGGAATCAATTATCTTATCAATATATCTTATAAAAGATGTAAGACCGATATTAACGCCCTTGTCAAACTTTTGAGCAAATGTGATAAGCGACAAAATATTTTGATATCTCTGCTCACCGTTACCCATAGCGTTAATAAAAGCAATAATGCCTTTTTCTTCAATTATGTATCTGATAAAATTAGAAACGGACATAGTAACGCTTAATTTTTTCAGCCGTTTTATATCATTAATAAACTCAAGCGCTTTTTCATTTTTTGAATTCATTACTGAAAAATAAAAAGTTTTATGCTTGTTTTCATTTCTGATTTCTGCAAGTTCATCGGCTGAAAAGCCATAAATAGGCGACATCATTGTTGCCAAAAGCGGAATATCAAGCGTTGGGTTATCAACAGTGCGAAGAAGCGACAAAATAATTTTAATCTCATTATTTTCAAACAAATTAGTCGAATTATCGCAAATAACCGGTATTGACATATCGGTAAGAACTTCAACATAGGTGTCAACATGATTTTTCATACTTCTAAAAAGTATTGCAAAGTCGCTGTACCTTATATCACGGTAAGTATCGCCGTCTTTAATCTGCTCTTTTGAAGCTATTTTTTGCTTAATAAGTTTACCTATCTTTGTTGCTTCAATAAAATCCGTATCTTCTCCTTTTACCCCGCTTATAATATTGATTTGAGCGCTTGGAATATCGTTTTCATTATATGAAGCGCCGTAATTAAGCTTGTCATCATCGCCGTAATCAAGCTCGCCTACCCTTTCACTCATTGACTGTGAAAAGATGAAGTTAACATATTCGCATATGCCTTTTGAGCTTCTGAAATTTTTATCAAGTATAATTTTTGAACTTGTTTCAAAGTCGTTTTCATCATACTCCTTATAGCTTTTTCGCCTAGAATTAAAGATGCTCGGCATCGCAAGCCTGAAACGATATATACTTTGTTTAACATCACCGACCGTAAAAAGATTATGACCGTTTGAAAGGAAGCTGAAAAGTAAGTCCTGGGCTTCGTTGGTATCTTGGTATTCGTCAACAAGTATTTCTTCAAACTCGTTTGAAAGCCTATTAGCAAGTTCTTTTTTTATAATCTTGCCGTCCTTTTGCTCAAACAAAAGATTGATTGCAAAATGCTCTGTATCAGAAAAAGAATATGCATTTCTTTCAATCTTTTCCTCCATAAGCCTTTTATCACATTCCCTGACAAATTCAATAAGCTTTTCAAGAATTGGATAAAGAGTATTAAGTGAATTATTATATTCATCTTCACTGCAAAGGAAAAATGCAGGTACTTCTTTTTTAATAATATTTGTGTATGTATTTCTGTTAGCTTTAATTTGGGCGGCAAGGTCCCTGTCAAGTTTAGTAGTCGGTGCAAGCCTAATAAATGACGGTGCCGGAAGGTTAACAAGAGTATCCCAAGAAGTATTAAGAGCTTCATTAACGGCATTTATTTGCACCAAATCACTTGTAAAAACATTTTCAAACTTTTCATTTAGCTTAGCGTCGTCAATTTGATTAAGTAAATGCAAATTATCGTTAACTGTTTGCCTTGCTAGAGATAATAAATATTCGGTTTCATTTTTAATGTATTTAAACCAAATCGAATTTTTAAACGGTATATCGGAGTTATAATATTCAAGCATATTATAAGCCCAAGTGTACGGAAAAGGCTCAGCATAAATAAAGCGTCTTATCTTTTTTACTGCTGATATAAACGGTTTATCATTGCCTGGTGTGTTAAACTGCTCAATAAGTTTGATAAAAGTTTTGTCTTCATTTTCAAAATATTCGTCTGTTAAATCTGAAATAATATTATCTTCAATCAAGCTGACTTCATTTTCGTCAAGATTGGTGAAATCTTGATTAATGCCGAGTTCAAAAAAATTTTCCCTAACTAAGCTTATGCAAAATGAGTCAATGGTGCATATTTTCGCATTAGACATCAAATTAAGCTGCCTTTGCGCATTCTTGTTAAACGGGTCGTTTCTTAATATTTCTTTAAGTGATTTTGTTATACGAAACTTCATTTCCGCAGCGGCAGGGTTAGTGAAAGTTACAATCAAAAGCTTATCAATATCAACCGGATTATCAGGGTCGGTAATTTTTTTTATTACTCTTTCAACCAAAACGGCGGTTTTGCCCGAACCTGCGGCGGCACTGACAAGAATATTTCTGCCCCGAGCATTAATAGCATTATTCTGTTGCGGTGTCCAATTCGGCATACTGACCAAACTCCTTATATAATCTTTCTATAACTTCCGTTTCACTTAGCTGCTCACATACACGCTTATTTATAATTTTTGAATTAGCGCAAACATCACTGTAATCGCAAAAATCACAAGTATTTTTATGGTTCGCATTTTCAACCGGTGCTCTGTTAATAAAACCGCTTTGAAGTTCATTTCCCATTTTTTCAATAAGGTTATTTATCTTTTTATGAATTAAACCGAGCTGTTCAAGGGATGTGAGACTTCCTTTAACATCACCGTTTGACTTTAAGCTGACCGGAATATGCTTACCCTCCAACTTATGTTCCATTGCCTCGGCAACTAAATTGTCTTCGTCGGTAAGAACAACACCGTTCATTTTAAACATATCGCTTTCTTCACTGTCAAGATTTTTTTGAGCTTCGTTTAACGAATCAAAATTAATAATGTTTCTGGAAGCGTGCATATAAAGTACACCTGCAGGAACGCCGTTGAGCTTTGATTTTTTATCTTCGCAAAGAGAAAAGAGATATACGAACATTTGAAGATTTAAGCCGTCCATAATATCTGCAAGTTTAAATTTTTTGTTGCCTGATTTATAGTCAACTACTCTTACATATTTTGTACCGTCATGTTCAAACAAATCAACGCGATCGATTGAACCGCGAATTTGAATAGTTCCTCCGCTTTCAAGAGGCAAAAGTTCCGGCTTAACTTCGCCGTCCTTATCAATAGACATTTCAAATGCCTTAGCTTCAAAATCGCAGGTTTTAAACTCGATTGCCAAATGATTTACAACATCATATATAAGTTTTGAAAGCCTTTTGTAATTATAATCAAATCGCTTATTCTTGTCTTTAACAGATGACATATGCTCGTCAAAATAAATGGATATATACTTATCAACAAGCTTTTTGATATCTTTATATTCAAGGGTTGAAAGTTTCTTTGTGCCGACATCGGAAAGTATCATTTCAAGCACAAAATGAATAAGCGTACCCCTTTGCATAGGGTCAATTTCAGCCTTAACTCTCGGTCTTGCATTAAGTCCGAATTTGCAAAAATATCTAAACGGGCAATTAAAATAATCTTCTATTCTTGAAGCCGAAATGTACATATCCTTACCAAATAAATCTGTCGCAGCTTTTTTATTTTTTATTTCAACCGGTTTATTTTGCGCAAGGTATTCTACTGAATTAAACTTAGAATCATCTTTAAAATACGCTTTAAGCGTTTGGTAAAATTCGGTGTTTTCATAAAAATGCTCGCTCATAAGTTCAAACGAGTTTTTATATGTTTCTATTAAATCAATTTCATTAATATTTGAAATATCATATTCATTGAAATTATTATATTTTGCTTCAATATCATTGACAATTTCGCTTGGAGATGAATCTTTAACATTACCTTTCAAATATGAAATATAAAGCTTATCACTTGAGGCACAGCAAGCCATATACGCAAAATATCTTTCCTGCAAGTTGATTATTTCGCCATAAGAATAAAGCTTAAAGTCATTTTCAAGCATAATTTTTCTTTCAGACTCGCTGATTAAACCGCTGCCGTTTACAGTTTGCGGAAATTCGCCTTCATCAGCACCCAAAATAAATACGGCTTTGGGGTTATCGGTTCTGATTCTGTCAGCTTGACCTATTTGTACATTATCAATACCGCTCGGAATGACGCCTAAATCTTCGCAGGAAATTATAAGCGAAAACATTTGAGCGTATGTTTTAAGGTTAGTTTCGCCGAGAGTTGTTGCAAGCTGATTTAGGATATTCATAACGAGTTCCCATACTCTGCCCTGTTCATTAGCAAGAGTATAAAAACCATTTTTGTCGAGTTCTGTTGCATATTCTTTAACTTTCTTGTTGGCTTCGTATGAAATTAAAGCGTTATATATTGCTTCACTTATTTTTTTAGAATCTTTAGACTTAGCCGCCTGCTTAAATTTTTCAAGCGGTTTTATAAGTTTTTCCCTTGTCAAATTAATTCTGTCAAGTATTTTTTGGTCATATTCGTTAATCTCATCGGTGAAACCTTTTGACGAATTTTCAAAAGGTTTTGTCCATTTTAAACCGTTAATATTCCACAAAAACACATAGTTTTCAAGCTCGTTAATGTCTTCGTCGGATATATCGGTTAAACCTGTTTTGCCTAAGCTTAAAATATCATCGCTTCTGTATGAAAAATTAATGCATCTTAACATAAATTCAATCATAACAACAAGCGCCTGAGTATTGATAGGCTGCCTTTCATCCCTAAAATAAGGCACTTCATACTTTGCAAAATTATACTCAAGTTCACTTAAATATTTATTCATATCACGGCTGATTACTGCTATTTCATTTGCTTTATAGCCATTTCTCAAAAGCATTTTTATCTGCCTTGATACATTTTCACATTCGTCGCTTACATTTTTTGAAGCGTAAATTTTTACATTCTTGTTTTCGTTAAGTAAATCAGATTTGTTGTTGAAAAAGTTTTCTTCAACGGTTTTGAGTTCTTTGTTATTAAATCTGTAATTCTTATCAAGCTTAACTGTATTAATTTCAACATTTGCCTTATCGGCTATTTTACTTATTATCTTTGCGGAGTTATTAACATATGTAAACAGACTGAAGTTATCGTCATTATCGATATTATCGGTGCAAAGAGTGATTGTAACACATTTTGATTCGCTTATAATGAGTTCAAGAAGTTTATATTCCTGCGCCACAAAGCCGTTAAAACCATCAATAAATACATATTTATCCTTAAAATAATTTTTATCACTAATTTGATTATAAATTCTGTTAAGTTCGCTTGCACCGTCGTTAAATTTGTCTTTAATTATATTTTCATATGAATTTATAATTAGCGAAATATCAAATAATTTTTTAAATAATACTTCATTTTCAATGTTTTTTGAAAGTTCGGCAATTTGTGTTGAATCAAGATTGCAAGACTTCATTTCGTCATAAATATTTATCATTGAAGAAACAAAGCCAAGCGAATCAAGATTTTTGTTAAAAAGCTGAAAATCGTCCTTACACTCGTCAATAGCCTTGCACATTAGGATAACCTTACCGCCTTTTGAAATGGTAGGAAGCGGTGAAGAGCCGTATTTTCTTTTTACATCATTTGAAATACGGGAAAAAGACGAGTTATCAACAAAGTTGACCTTATCCTCGCCTAAATCGTTTAAAAGCCGCCTTTCGGCAATAAGAGAATACTGCTCAGGAGTTAAAAGTAAAACATCTTTAACACCGGCGTTTACAATATTCTTTATTTTGTTAAACACATATTCACTTTTTCCGCTTCCGGTCCTGCCGATAACAAACTTTAACAAAAAATCACCTATTATCTAATTAAATCTTCAGGTTTAATAATTCCCTCTTGCATCATATTATCATAAGCGTTAACCCAAAATGAGTACATTGGTCTTGCCAAATCAAATGCAAGCTTCATTTCATCAATAAGAGAACTGCTGCTAAGCCTTGACATATCAAAAGTATTATAAGAAAACTGCATATTTTTAGCGCTTAAATACGGCTTTAAATCTTCCGGCGCATTTAGATATAATTCTTTTTTATAATTATCCCTGCAAGAATAAGTGAAACCTGCTTCTTTGCAGGAATCAACTGCATCTCTCCACCTGCCGGGATGCTCCAAAATAAGCTTGTGAACTTCTTTAAATGCGGACTGTTTATAAGTCCAAAATGCTAAGCCGTATCCAAAGCTTTCAGGGAAAAATTCAAAATAGAAAAAAGGAGCGGACGGATACTCGGTTTTGTGTCGCCTAAGCATTAACCACATATTTTCTCTGTATTTAATCTTGCTTCTTCTGCCCCTCGTGTCTCGATAAATTCTCGAAACGCACCTAACAGGGTCGGTCATCATTTTATCGTCTATTTCATACATAAGACCGCTTAAATCAAGCACCATTTGGCGCATAGGTACTGTGATTCCGTCTTTAAGTTTTAATTTGTGTTCTTCGTAAAACTCCTTTGAATCATTAAAATGATTTAAGCAAAGAAGTTCAATACTTTCCGCTTTTATTCCTTTGTAATTATATTCGCTCACTTTAATAAACCTTTATCCTCCATTTGTTGTGCAGCCAAAAGCGCACAAAGTTTTGCACTGTGAAAATTAAGTCCGCCTTGTATCCAAGCATAATACGGTTCTCTGATTGGCGCATCAGCTGAAAGTTCAATAGAAGAACCGAGAGTAAACGCACCTGCCGCCATAACAACTTTGCTGTCATAACCCGGCATATCCCAAGGCTCAGGTAAAAGGTAACTGTCGATAGGGCTTCCGCTTTGAACACCCTGGCAAAAAGCGACAAGACTTTCAGCATTTTCAAGCCCTAATGATTGAACTATGTCGTGCCTTGTTTCGTTATATCTCGGAGTTACACAATAACCGAATATTTCGTAAAGAGCCGATATGTAAACGGCCGATTTGAGCGCTTCACCTACCGTATGTGGAGCATAGAAAAGGCCCATATAAAGTTCTCTGTTCATACCGATTGTGGCGCCGACTTCTCTGCCAAGACCTGGAGTGGTTAATCTGTAAGCACATTTTTCAACAAGGTCTTCTCTGCCTGCAATATATCCGCCGGTTGTTGCGATACCGCCGCCGGCATTTTTAATCATTGAACCGGCAATAAGGTCTGCACCGACCTGAGTAGGCTCTTTCTTTTCAACAAATTCGCCATAGCAGTTATCAACCATTACTATAACATTTGGGTTCCTTTTCTTTGCTATTTTGCAAATTTTTTCTATTTCATCAACAGAAAGGCTTGGTCTGAGTTCATATCCTCGGCTGCGTTGAATATATACCATTGTTATTGTATCATCAACTGCATTTTCAATAGCTTCATAAGCCAGGTGCTCATTTTTAAGTGCAACTTCTTTATAGTTTACACCGAATTCTTTAAGCGAACCCATACCCTCGCCCGTAATACCGATAACATTATGAATAGTATCATACGGTGTACCAGAAACGCAAAGCATAGTGTCACCCGGTCTGAGAACACCGAAAAGAGCTGTTGCCAAAGTATGAGTACCGCAAGTAAAATTATGTCTTACAAGAGCTGATTCTACGCCCAAAATCCGCGCCCAAACTTTATCAAGCGTTTCCCTGCCGATGTCACCGTAACCGTAGCCTGTACTTGTACAAAAATGGCTCTCGCTGATTTTATTGTCAATAAAAGCTTTTTGAACTTTTTGCTGATTATATTCGGTAATCTTTTCTATATTTTCAAACTGCTCTTTGCAAAGCTTCAAAGCTTTATCGGAAGCGTCAAGTATTCTTTTGTCTATCTTAAAAAATTCGTTCATTTATACATTCTCCAAATTCCAACATTTTCAAATCTAAGTTTTTTGTAAAACTCCTCGTTTTTTTCTTTATCGCGCATTAAATATACCGTGCCTTTAACATCGCACATCATTGAGCTTACAAGTGCACTGCCGTAACCCATTCTTCTAAACTCCGGCAAAGTTAAAACAGAAGTAAGTATCGCATTGTCATTATATATTGATGAAAATATACCGCTTGAAACTATTTCGTCATTGACATTAAGTGTAAACGCTTTTGCACAGCCGTGCCTTATCCTATGGCTTACATCAACATACCAACTTTCAAAATCGGCAGACGAATAATCTTCCAAATTAAATAAGTCCATAAGTTTTGGGTACTCGTCGAGTTTTGCATAAGATTTTATAATTTCAACTTTTCTTTTACTGCTCATAGTTATGCCGTAATCGTAGCCAAACGAAAGCTCAAGCTCATCATCACTCAAAATTGAATTAAAACCCATTACATTGAAAAATTCCTGAAGTTCAGCGCTGTCAAAATTAACGCCGTGGCACACCGTAAAGTCATTATCAAGCCTTGATATTATTGATGTTATATTACCGCTATCGTCAATTTGCTTATAAAACATCGCAAAATGATACGAGGTCCCATACGCTTTTAAAAGCGACATTATGCGAACATAATAAATATCATCCTTAGTAAAACTATTAAATTCATTACTGTTTTCAATAAGTTTAATCATAAAGTTTTGGAAGTAAGCTTTCTAATAATTTTCTTGTATTTTCAATATCCGTCTTTTTAACAATGCTTGAAGCGGAGTGAATATATCTGCTTGGAAGCGAAATTGCAATTACTTTACTACCTTTACCGCTTGTTTGAATTGCGCCGGCATCATTACCGCCTGCGATAGCAGTTTTCGTTTGGCAAGGAATATTGTTGTCGTCTGCGACTTTTCTTGCTAATTGGTATAATTCTTTGTCATAAACGGTTCTGCCGTCCATAAAAGATACAACAGGACCGTTACCGAGTACGCACACTCTGTCGCCGCCGGTAACGCCACATAAATCAGCCGCAGTTGTTGACTCCAGTATAACCGATATATCAGGCTGGACATCAAATGAAGTACATTTTGAACCTCTGAGCCCAACTTCTTCCTGAACATTAAAGCAGAAATATGTGTCAAATTGAAGTTCACTTTTAATAAGGTCAATCATCAGCATACAGCCGATTCTGTCGTCAAGTGCTTTCGCTTTAATAAAACCTTCGCCAAACTCATAATAATCACTTTCAAAATAAGCGTAATCACCGAGTGAAACATATTTTTCGGCGTCTTCTTTATCTTTTGCGCCGATATCAATATAAAGATTTTTAAAAATCACTGCCTTGTCTTTTTCGTCACCTGATAAAAGATGAATAGGTTTTAAACCTACAATACCGTATACAGCGTTAATTTTAATCTTTCTGTCTGCAACGATTCTTGCATCAATTCCGCCGACAGGCGCAAATTTTAAATAGCCGTCGTTTGTAATATCCGTTATGATAAAGCCGACTTCATCCATATGAGCACAAATCATTACTTTTTTAGCAGGTCTGTTTCTACCTTTTTTAAAGGCAATTACCGAACCTAATGCGTCAACTTTAAAATCGCAATAATCTTTAATTTGTGAAATGACAAATTCACGAATGGAGCTTTCATCACCGGAAATTCCGTTTAACAAGCAAAGTTCTTTAAGCATTAAGTTCACCTGCCCTTTCCTTAATATAAACGCAAATTAAATTGCTCACACTTTCAATATCATTAATGTCAACAACTTCCATAGGTTGATGCATATACTTTTCAGGAATAGAAATGAGCGCTCCTTTAATTCCGCTTTCGCTGAGAGTTATAACATCGGCATTTGTGCCTGTGATTCCGTTCATAATTTCGCACTGGTAAGGTATATTGTTTTTCTTTGCAACATTAACAAGCTTTTTTGAAGTTTCTTTATCAAGAATAGGTGAAAAGCCAATCATTGCACCCTTGCCTATTTCTTTGCAATCTGCTTTGTCGCAGGTTGGAGTATAAGCAAATGATACATCAACGCTGATAAATTCGTCAACATTTTTTGCATACGGTCCGATTTTTGCACCTCTCGTGCCAACTTCCTCTTGAGATGAAAACATTACGGTTATCTTGCAAGGAAGATTTTTAAGTTCGTCAAGCGACATCAATATAGATGCAATGCCGCTCCTATCATCAAGGCAGGAAGCTGAAATTTGATTATTTAAAAGCTTAGTAAAGTTGCGTTTAAATGTGATTTTATCACCAAGGGAAACGATTTTTTCAATTTCTTCTTTGCCCATTCCGACATCAATAGAAAGGTCTTTAAACTGCGGTACTTTCTTTTCATCCTCGGCAGTTTGAAGATGCGGAGGTAAAGTAGAAATAATACCTTCTATTTCTTCCTTGCCCCAAATAGACACTTCATAGCCGAGTAACATTCTTCTGTCAATTCCGCCGACACAGTTAAATTTAATAAAGCCGTCTTCGGTAATATCGGTAACAATCATACCGATTTCGTCAAGGTGAGCGTCAAGCAAAAAATGGTAGCCGCTTCCGAATGTGCAATAGACATTATTCATAGCATCAACGCTTACATCGCCGTATGGTTCAAGCTTGGTTTTGAGTAAATCAACAATATTTTTTTCTTCGCCGCTTACTCCGACAGCGGAAGTAAGCTCTTTCAATAATTCAACAGTATTCATCAGTCATCAAATCCATTTACAAGTTCTTTAAATTTTCTGCCTCTGTATTCAAAGGTTTTAAACTGGTCAAATGCAGGGCATGCCGGGCAAAGTGAAACAATATCACCGCTTTTAGCAATATTTTTAGCCTCTTTAAGCGCATTTTCAAGTACATCTGTTTTAATAATCTTAATTTCAGAGTCTTTATATCCGTCAAAATTAACGACAGTATTATATATTTTATCGGCGGTTGCACCGTTTAGTATAAGCACTTTAACATATTTCAAAATATCAGATACCATTTCGCTCATATCGTTGCCTTTATCCGAGCCGCCCATAATTACTATAATCTTTTTACCAAAGGCTCTAAGACCGCTTATAACCCTTGACGGAGAAGTTGCAATGGAATCATTATAATATCTTACGCCGTTGTATTCTCTTACAAATTCAATTCTGTGCTCAACCCCACCAAAAGTTTTTGCAATTTTATCATATACGCTGATATCTACAAGACCCCAAGAGGCACAAATAGCAGTGCAGTAATTTTCAATATTATGAGTGCCGGGAATTGCTATATCTGAGCTGTTCATAACAAAAGTTTCATTGCCGTTATCGTTATAAATAATCTCGCCTTTTTCATTCATATAGCAACCGTTTTCAACCTTATGTTTAATTGAAAACTCGGAAAGCTTACCTCTTACATCATATCTCATATCGTGGTAAACTCTGTTGCCGATAGAATAATCACAATCGGCATTAAGTACGGTTTTTGCATCACTGCTTTGATAAATCAAAATGTTTCTTTTAGCGTCAACATATTCATCAAGATTCACATGGTGGTCTAGATGAGTACATTCAATATTAGTAACAACCGCAACATCAGGTCTGTTTTTCATATTTCCCATAGTTAAAAGCTGGAATGATGAAAGTTCTACAACTGCAATATCGTTTTCGGTTATGGTTTCAAGTTCAGGCATTAAAGCTTTGCCTATATTGCCGCCTAAATAGACCTTTTTTCCCTGCATTTCAAGCATTTTTGCAATGAGAGTGGTAGTTGTTGTTTTACCGTTAGAACCGGTAACAGCAATAATCTTGGATGGACATAATTTAAAGAACACTTCCATCTCGGTAGTGACTTTCTGTTCCCTTTCAATGCATTCACCTATCCAAAGGTTTTGAAAAGGCAAAATACCGTGAGAACGAAATACTAAGTCCATTTGAGGTAAAATATCAAGATAGTTTTCACCGAGTGAAAAATGAATGCCTAAATTTTCAAGTTCATTACAAATATCTTTGCCTATATATTCTTTATCTCTTTTATCGCAAGCGTAAACTTCTATGCCAAGCTTTGCAAAAAACTTTGCACAAGGCACATTTGCAACGCCCATACCTACAAAAGCAACTTTTTTACCTTTGAGTGAATCAAAATATCCTTTTGCTTTATTATTCATATCGTCATCTCCAAATTAATGAATATAAAAATTACCGTTATTAAAATCTTTTAATGTAAACTTTTCGGCTTTCTTTTCAAGTTCAAGCTGATAAGGAAGCTTTTCTTTATGTATAAACTTATCCTTTAATGGCATTTCACAGTTCATAACGAAATTAGCTATCATTGTTTTAGCCTTTGTTTCGTCGTGGCCCTGAAAATAAACATTGCCGGTTTCAACTTCGTCTATTGCAAGCGCAATTTTGAGCTGACCTTTCCTGCCAAGCGGAGTAATCATTTTACTGATTTCAAGTGCGTCATCGTTTGCCTTATCTGTTATGAAACATAATACACCTGTACCCTTGCGCTTGAAACAGTTTGAGCTCAAATCATAAATCATTTCATCAAGATATGCCAAAATGTCATTTTTATCAAGATTCTCCACTTTAACAATATAAAAGTAATTTTTATTTTTAAGTGCTCTTACATCAAATGAAAAATCTTTAACTTCAAGCTGTTTATCAATTCTGTAACCGTTGCTTTCCAAATCTTTAGAAATTGTTTCGCACCTGTCATCAATAGTTTTTTCATCCCTTGAATTAATATAATATCCGTTATCTTCAAGTTCATTTTCAATATCTTTTAAAAATGATTCAACTTTGCCGTATTTTGAATAGTACAAAAAGATAACTACCAAGTTAACAATTACGAGTATATCGCAAAAATAATTTCCCGCAACCGCAAGACTTGTACTAAGTGATTTTACATATGGTTGAGCACCGATATAAACAAAAAGGAAAACTACGCTTGCTATAACCAATACTTTCAAAAACTTGTAAAAATTCTTTTGCTTTTTTCTTACCTCTCTCATTTAATCATTTCCTTAAATTTATTTTCATCAATTACTTCTATTCCGAGTTTGTTTGCTTTATCAAGCTTTGAACCCGCTTCTTCACCGGCTAAAACATAAGTTGTCTTTTTAGAAACTGAAGATGAAGTTTTACCGCCGAACGATTCGATAATTTTTGACGCTTCATTTCTTTTAAGGGTCGGCAAAGTGCCTGTTAATACAAATGTCATACCCTCAAAACGAGCATCACTGATAATATTTGTTGACTTCATATTAACACCGGCTTCTTTTAGCTTTTCAATAAGTTCTTTGGTTGACTCACTTGCAAAAAATTCAACCGTGCTTTCAGCCATAATTTGACCGAAACCGTCAATTTGAAGAATATCGTCAACGCAGGCTTTCATAACAGCGTCAATATCTTTAAAATGGTCTGCAAGAAGTTTACCCGCTTTACTGCCGATATGACGAATACCGAGAGCAAAAATAAGCTTAGACAAATCATTATTTTTAGAATTTTCAACAGAAGCTATAATGTTGTTGGCACTCGTTTCCTTAAAGCCGTCAAGTAAAGCAATTTTGTCAGGGTTTAAGGAATAAATATCATATGTTTTATTAATCATACCCTCATTAACAAATGTTTCGATAATAGCAGGGCCTAAGCCTTCAATATCCATTGCATCCCTTGAGCAGAAATGAATAAGATTTCTCAAAAGTTGAGCAGGACACTCTGGGTTAATACATCTTATAGCCGCTTCATCCTCATCCCTGTAAACCTTATCACCGCATGACGGACAAGTATCCGGAAATTTAAAAACTGTATCGGCATTATGCTCATTCACGCATAATACTTCGGGAATTATGTCGCCGGCTTTACGAATGGTTACGATATCTCCTATGCCTATGCCTTTTTCATTTATAAAATCTTGATTGTGAAGCGTTGCTCTGCTCACTGTTGTACCAGCCAAATGGACGCTGTCAAGAATAGCTGTAGGGGTTAATACACCTGTTCTGCCTACTGCAATTTCAATATCAAGAAGCTTAGTCTGTTTCTCCTCAGGCGGATATTTAAAAGCTATCGCCCATTTAGGATATTTTGCTGTAGAACCGAGAATTTCTCTTTGGTCAAAATCATCAACTTTTATTACGGCACCGTCAATATCATATTCAAGCGATCCTCTCGCTTCGCCAATTCTGTTAATTTCATCGATAGCATCATCAAAATTCGTCACTCTGCAATAAGTCGGAATTGTATTAAAACCAAGTTCACGAATAAAATCAAGTGACTCTTTATGAGAATGAAGTTCGACACCCTCAATCTGCTGAATATTGAAAACAAATATATCAAGTCCGCGCATAGCGGCAACTTTACTGTCTTTTTGCCTTAGTGATCCTGCGGCGGCATTTCGCGGGTTTTTAAAAGGTTTTTCACCGTTAATAAGTTGCCTATCCACAACCTTTTCAAAGCTATTCTTTGGCATATATACCTCGCCCCTTACTTCAACATAAGGGATAGGTTTATTAAGCTTTAGCGGGATATTGCGAATAACTCTCAAATTGCCGCTGACATCTTCGCCGACATCACCATTACCTCTTGTAGAGCCTCTGAAAAACACACCGTCACGATATTCAAGGCTTACGGACAAGCCGTCAATTTTCGGTTCAACCACAAATGACGGAGAATTAACACTTTCTTTAACTCTGTTTGCAAATTCATAAAGTTCTTCCTTAGAAAAAGCATCCTGCAAACTTTCCATTCTTACAGTGTGTTCAACACTTGCAAAAGAATTATCGGCTGTTCCGCCGACCTTTTTGGTTGGAGAATCAGGCGTATCATATTCCGGGTACTGTTCTTCAAGCTTTTTAAGTTCGCGCATCATCATATCATACTCGTAGTCTTCAATTTCAGGTGCATCATCATTATAATATCTGTCAGAATGATACTTTAAAGTTTTTCTTAATTCATCTATTTTCTTTTGAGTTTCAGTCATACTATCACCATTAAACATTATTATGATTAGTTTAGCACATATAATGTAATTAATCAATTAAATATAAGTTATTTTATTAAAAAAACGCATCCAAAATAGGATGCGTATTGCTATGTTTCATTTTTGACTTTTTCGATTTTAAACATTGCGCGAAGAAGCGGAGCTAAAAACTTAGGACTTTTAATAAGTACAACCTTCATAACCATACCTCACTTATCTTTTACAGCAAATAATTCCGAGAATGATTACTACAATAGCAAGAATTCGTGTTATCCATATTGTTGAACAGCAACAAGCAATTACGCAACCCGCACCGAATGCTATCCACAAATAATCTCTTCTACACATTTTTTTCATATAGTAAACACCTCTTTATGCTGTATTTACTACATACTATGCAAAAGCTGATTAATCGTTACTTTGAATCAAAAGCAATTTTCCGGTTTTAAAAGTTACGCTTACAGTATCATCCTTAAAAGAATTACTTTGCGCAAGAGGACAATCTAGTGTCAATGTGTAATCTGTTAAATCGTACTGTGTTCCCCTTGTTGTTAAGCCGACACAATCAGCAAAAAAAGAGTAAAAAGAAAATGAAGAATAATTTCCTTTTTCAAATGAAAAATTTTTATTATAAATTTCAATTTTATTGTGCTTATTAATTAATGCGCATTTAACATCTCTGTCAAGGCAATAATTAAGCGCCAATATATTGCAATATGTATGGTCACACCGACTGCCGATACCACCGAGGATAATTAAATCTTTAAATTTTCTTTTAATGGCTTCCTTAACAGCAAAAAAAGTGTCCGTATCATCTTTTCTGACGGGTAAAACTATTGTTTCAATATCCGTTTTAGGCAATTCGGATGAATCAAAGTCACCAATAATTAAATCAGGCATAATATTAAGTTTATTGCACTTTTGATAGCCACTGTCAGCAGAAATTACAAAGCGAGAATCGACATAGTTTTTATAATATTCAATATCTTCTTCAGGCGCACCTGAAATTATAAGGCATTTATTCATTTTTTTTCCCACTCTTTTATGTCTTTAACTTCATTATACATTTGTATATAACTATTATATCTGCTTTGCGATATTATGCCATCGTCAACTGCTTGCCTTACGGCGCAACCCTTATCATTTATATGGGAACAGTTGTTTAAAAACTTACAATTATAAATATAATCTTCAAATTCTCTGAAACAATGCGGCAAATCATCTTTCATAATTCTTTCGCATCTTTCAATATCGAGTGAAGAAAAACCCGGAGTATCCGCAATATATCCTCCGCCGCATTTAAAAAGTTCGCAGTGCCTTGTAGTATGCTTGCCTCTGCCGAGTTTTTTGCTCGTTTCGCCTGTTGCAAGTTCAAGAGAGGAATCAATTTGATTAAGAAGCGAAGATTTACCAACGCCGGTATTACCTGCAAAAGCGCTGATTTTATCTTTTAGAAGTTCTTTAACTTCACTTGAACCAAGACCTGTACTGTTGTCACAAACTATTGTTTTAAAGCCTGCTTTAGAATATATGTCAACATATTTTTTATAAGACGAATCTAAATCGGTTTTGGTAAAAACGATTATAGGCTCAATATTTTTATATTCAGCTATTGCAACAAGTCTGTCAAGCACAACCGTATTAATTTGCGGGTCAACGATTGATGATACAATAAAAAGTTGGTCAATATTAGCAAGAGGTGGTCTTACGAGAAAATTCTTTCTCTCCTCAATCTCATCAATAGTATTTTCGGCGTTTTCATTAATGCTGATTTTGACTTTATCTCCTACAAGCGGAGTGATTTTTTTCTTTCTGAATACGCCTCGCGCTTTACATTCATATAAACCGTCAGTGGTTTCCACATAGTAGAAACCACCGATACCTTTAACTATAATTGCGTTATTGTTCATTCTGGACTTCACCTGTTGTTTCAGTTGTATCATTGGTTGTACTTTCAAATGCGGAAACAGTAGTTGAAGCTGTAGCAGACTGTGTAGTTTCTTCAGCTGTAGTCGACGGTTTCGAATCGTCACTTGAAAAACCGGTAAAGTCTACACTGATATTCTCACTGTTATCGGCATTTATATTCTTAGTTTCAACCGCACCGGTATCTGTCAGAGAAATTCTTACAACCGCACTTTCACCGTCGTCAAGCGTTATACTTACATTAGCTTTACCGCCTTTAAGAGTAACAGCCTGGTTAAGATAAGTTTCACCGTTTAATAAAACTTCAAGAGTATCTGTTGCATACTCACCGTTTTCGTCACCAATTTCAGGTAATAAAACGGAAACAGAAATTTTTGAAGTAGGCTTAGTCGTAGTAGTTGTAACGCCGGATGAAATTACAATTCTCATTCTTTCATCTGCAGTAGCAGAAGAACCGGCAGCAGGTGATTGAGATAAAACAGTACCCTTTGGTGTGATATCATCTTTTGTTACAAAAGTGATATTAGTAAAGCCTGTTTTTTCAAGAAAAGCCCTTGCGCCCTCTTGCTTAAGTCCCTTAACATCAGGAATTTGGATGTTTACAACTTGTTTTGTTGTAGGACCTGAACTTATAAAAACAACAATTTGCGTATCGGCAGATACAACTGTACCTGCTTTAGGCTCGGTATAAACGACATATCCTTCTTCAACAGTTTCACTTGAAATAGTTGTAAATTTATAACTGTTTAAGCCTTCATTAGCCAAAGACTTTTTTGCCTTTTCTTCATTAAGATTATAAATATTAGGCACATTTATATCATCTTCGGAAGCGGAAACCACAAGCTTAACCTGAGAACCTGAAATAACTTTTGAACCTGCTTCGGGTGACTGGT
This sequence comes from bacterium, assembly GCA_963657005.1. Classification (GTDB taxonomy): domain Bacteria; phylum Bacillota; class Clostridia; order Oscillospirales; family Acutalibacteraceae; genus Eubacterium_R. Next base: position 20,484 of record CAVKLC010000013.1, read on the forward strand.
CAACAATGATTCCGGGTTCAACTTCATCGGTTTTCTTTTGTTCAAGTATAAATTCATAATCGTACTTATTTGAACTGATAAGCTCATCATAAGAAAAGCCGACAAAATTATCAAGCGTACTTGTATTTGTTTTAAACGAGCCGGTAATAGTCATTACCAAAAGAACAATAGCCGCGGCTAAAACGATAAGACCGATTGAAACAGCAGTTATAACTTTCTTTTTGTGGTCAGGGTCATAATATACCGCTTCTTCATCTTCGTCATAAGTTTCTTCAATTTCATTTTCTTTTAAGATCGGCTGTTCGCTTGCAATTTTATCTGTTTGAGAAATATACTTTGTAGGCTCTTTATCAACAAAATAAGAATAATCGAATTCCGTTTTTGGATTTCTTATTACTTCTTCAACATCAAGAAGCATTTCGGTAGCAGATTGGTACCTGTCCTTTGGGTCCTTTTGCATTGCGTGAATACAAATCTGTTCAAGTCCCAAAGGAATATCAGGGTTAATTTCAGTAAGCCTTTTAGCATTGCTTTGAAGCTGCATAAGCGCAACCGAAACAGCACTTTCCGCTTCAAACGGAACTTTACCTGCAAGCATTTCATAAAGGACAACGCCAACAGAATAAATATCAGCCTTTTCATCGGTGAATTCGCCTTTCGCTTGCTCCGGACTGATATAATGAACCGAACCGATTGCAGTTTCTGTAAGAGTTTTTGTATCGCTTCTTGAAAAGCGAGCAATACCAAAGTCGGCAACTTTCAAATTGCCATTTGGCAAAAGAATAATATTTTGTGGTTTAATATCCCTGTGAACAATTCCCTTATCGTGAGCGTGTTGCAGTGCTTTTAAAATTTGAGTTGTAAAGAAAAGCGCATCGTTCCAAGTGATTGCACCTTGCTTTTGAATATACTCTTTAAGCGTGATACCGTCAACATATTCCATAACTATATATTGCAATTTTTCGCCGAAACTTACGTCATATACTTTAACGATATTAGGATGAGAAAGAAGCGCAATAGCTTTTGATTCATTTTTAAATCTTCTGACAAATTCGTCATTTGTTAAAAATTCATCTTTAAGTATTTTAACTGCTACAATTCTGTCGTCAACATTATCGTAAGCTTTATATACAACAGACATACCGCCGACACCGACGATTTCCTGTATTTCATATCTTGAGTCAAGTCTTTTTCCTACATAATTATCCATACTGTAAAAACTCCGTTATTATTATTTGGAAATTACTACTGCGGTTATATTATCACCGCCACCGTTTTCATTTGCTCTGTTGACAAGTCTGTCTGCAAAAGCGTAGTGCTTTTTATCTTTAGTTAATTCTATAATTTCTTCATCGCTTACATAGTTTGAAAGACCGTCGGTACAAAGCAAGAGAGTTGAATCATCATCTAAATCTACTTGGTCAAAATCAATATCGATATCTTTTTCTACACCGACTGCACGGGTGATAATGTTTTTATTAGGGTGATGAAGCGCCTGTTCACAAGTAATCTTACCCTTATCAAGCAAATCTTGAACCACACTGTGGTCGGTAGTAACCTGATGTATTTCATTATTTTTTAAAACATATGCTCTGCTGTCACCTGCATGAGCAATAAACGCCTGATTATCTTTAACTATAGCGCAAACAACGGTTGTACCCATACCTCTTAAATCAGGCTTATCCTCAGCCATGTCAAATACCTCGATATTTGCGGCATTTAAAGCAGAATCAAGCATATTTTTTATTGATGTGTCACGCATTTGGTCACGATAAGAAACATTGATTTTGTCACTTATTACTTTAACGGCAAGCGCACTGGCAATATTGCCGCCGACTGCACCACCCATACCGTCGCAAACAACAGCCCACACAACTTCATTAGAAAATTCACCTACAGCATACGCATCTTGGTTTGAATCTCTTATATGACCTTTATCTGTTTTTGCAACAATTCTCATTCGTTTTCACCTCTGTTTTTGAGTCTTCTAAGCTGTCCGCAGGACGCATTTATATCAGAACCTAAAGTTCGTCTTATTGTAGCATTAATGCCTTGTTTTTTCAACACATTTTGGAAATTCAAAATTGCCTCTTTCGATGAACGAACATTGCCCCGTTCCTTAACATCATTAACCGGAATAAGGTTGATATGACTGTTCATCCCTTTAAGCTTACTGGAAAGTTCCAAAGCGTCTTTTGTTGAATCGTTTACATCTTTAATCAGTGTATATTCAAAGCTGACTCTCCTGCCGGTTTTCTCGGCATAAAGCTTGCAGGCTTTAATCAATTCCTCCATATTGTATTTACGATTAATCGGCATCGTTTTGCTCCTGATATTATCATTTGGAGCATGAAGCGAAATAGTTAGTGTCAGCTGTAAATCAAGATTCATTAAGTCGTAAATTCTCGGTACAACGCCGCAAGTTGACAGCGTGATATTCCTCATACTGATATTAAGACCGTTTTCATTATTGACATTGTAAAGAAAATCAATAACATTTCCAAAATTATCAAGCGGTTCGCCGATACCCATTAAAACAATATGAGATATCTTGATTTCTAAATCTTTTTGAGCGCTTTGAAGTTGAGCTTCTATTTCACCTGCAGTTAAATTGCGTTTAAAACCGGAAAGAGTTGAAGCACAAAAAGTGCAACCCATCTTGCAACCTACCTGAGATGAAACACATATTGTATATCCGTATTTATATTTCATAATTACAGATTCAACATATTCACCGTCATAAAGCCTAAATAAATACTTAACGGTATCATCAATTTTTGAAGCGTATTTATCTTCAATTTTGCAAGTTGAAATAAAGAAATTTTCTGAAAGTGTTTGTCGCAACTGCTTACTTATATTAGTCATTTCATCAAAAGAAGAAATGCCGTATTTATGAAGCCAAGTATAAATTTGTTTTGCTCGAAACCTTGGTTGACCAAGTTCCTCAACAATACTATTTAATTTTTCAAAAGTAAGTGAATTAATGTCAGTCTTCATTCTTTTTTATTAGTGCATAGTAAAAGCCGTCACCGCCATAGTTTGACGGAAATATTGTTTCTTCTTCAATTAATTTAAAATTGTTGTTATTATCTAAAAATTTTGAAACAACCTGTTCATTTTCTTTCTTGTTGAGTGTACATGTCGAATAAATAATTTTACCGCCTTTTTTTAAATATTTAGCGGAAGTTTTCAAAATGCTGTACTGAATAAGCGGTAATTCCTTAACGCTGTCAAGCTCTTTATATCTGATTTCTGGCTTTCTTCTGATAATACCAAAACCTGAGCAAGGCACATCGCAAAGAATCTTGTCCGCCTTTGGAATATTTGAATTAAACACGGTTGCGTTATTAACAGCAGTTTTAATAATATTTATGCCAAGCCTTGCAGCGCTTTCATCAATAAGTTTGAGCCTGTGAGGATATAAATCAAAGCAATAGATTTTGCCTTGATTTTTCATATCTTGGCTCATTGTAAAAGCCTTTCCGCCCGGAGCCGAGCACATATCAAGAACGGTTTCACCCGGTTTTGCCCCCATTGCTTTAGCGCAATAAAAACTTGATAAGTCTTCAACATAAAACAAGCCATTTCTAAAAGCTTTTGACTTGGTCAAATTGTTAGCTTCATTTATAAGTACAAACTCATTATAGGCTTCACATTTGGTTTCATCGCAATCAAGCTCATAAACAAGCTCGTCACTGTTAACAAGACTTTTATTAGGTATTGCAAAAAGCGGAGGTCTGTCGTTAATTGACGGTAAAAACTTAGCAACAGTTTCTTCTCCGTACTGCTTAACCCACATATTTATTAAATTTTCAGGTACAGAGTATTTTACCGATAAATCATCAGGCAAAACTCTGTTTTTATCGATTTTATGTAAAACAGCATTAACAAGTTTAGAATAATATTCCTGTTTTATTTGTTTTGTAAGCTTAACGCTTTCGTTAATAGCGGCTGATGACGGTATTTTGTCCATAAAAAGAATTTGATAAGCACCAAGCAACAAAATAACACGAATTTTAGGCTTAATTCTTCCGTTTGCATATTTATCGATAAAATAATCGAGGGTAAGTTTTCTTTCAGTTACACCATATACAAGCGATGAAATAAACGCTTTGTCGTACACAACATTTGAGAGTGCTTTATCAAGTGCAATATTGGAATACGAGCCGTTATAAAATATGTTATAAAGAGTTTCAAAAGCGATAAGTCGTGGGCTTTTCGTCAATTTCTGTTACCTCTGTTAATAATTAATAATAATCTGAGCAAAGTTGCAAGTGCCGAAGCGAGTGCAGCAACATATGTTAAAGCCGCTGCGGTTAATACATTTTTAGCGCCTGTATATTCATCCCCGTCAAGGAAATTATTGGCTTCAATAGTTTGAAGCGCTCTTTTTGATGCATTGAACTCAACCGGCAATGTAATAAGCTGAAAAAGAGCAACTGCGGAATATAAAATAAGACCTGCATAAATAAGAGTGTTACTGTAAAGAAACATACCTACAAGCGCCAAAGGAACGCCCAAAAAAGAACCGATACGCGTTATAGGAATAACAGCATTTCTTATCTTTAACGGAGCATAACCCTGAGCATGCTGGCAAGCATGTCCCGCTTCGTGGCAGGCAACGCCAACCGCGGCAACACTTGTTGAATCGAAAACATCTTGCGATAAACATATTTCTTTATTTTTAGGGTCATAATAATCAGTCAGCGTACCGCCGATTTTTTTAATTCTAACATCGGTAATACCATTCAACTGCAAGAGCTGATATGCGGCTTGCGCACCAGTCATACCGCGACGATTATTAAACCTTGAATAAGTTTTAAAAGAATTCTTAACTTTAATCTGGCAAATTGTTGCAAAAATGAAAACAGGAATCATAATATAGCCTGTTAAATAATATGCAAAATAAGGACCCATAATTTTTCATTCTCCTAAAATTGTGCCAAGAGGCACTTGATTTCCCATCAAAAACGATTTTGTATCCATTCTCTTTTTACCGTCAAGTTGAAGTTCAAGTATATCAACGCATTTACCGTCACCGCAACAAACAGTAAGAATGTTTTTATTATATACAATTTCACCTGCATTGTTACCGGTTTTATCAGACAACACAGTTTTATGAATTTTAATATTCTTTCCGCCAAGTGTGGTTTGGGCACAAGGCCAAGTTTGAAGACCTCTAACTAAATTGTGCACCTCAAGTGCTGATTTATTCCAATCAATAGGACTGAGCGCTTTAGTAATTTTTTCGGCATATGATGTATCGCTTTCGCCTTGAGGCATAAGAAATGCAGTGCCATTTTCAATTTGATCAAGCGCTTTAATTAAAGCTTCACTTCCGATAAGTGAAAGCCTGTCAAAAAGTTCTTCACTCGTTTCATTTGGTTCAATATCGGTCTTTTCCACAAGTATCATATCACCTGTATCAAGTCCCTCGCCCATCTGCATAACGGTAACACCAGTTTCCTTATCACCGTTAATTACTGCCCATTGAATAGGTGCCGCGCCGCGATACTTTGGCAAAAGAGATGCGTGAACATTAATTGAGCCGTATTTCGCCGCATCAAGTA
>CAVKLC010000013.1:26063-49815 GCA_963657005.1 bacterium
ATCAAGTATTCTTTTAGGTAAAATTTTACCGTAAGCAACTACAACAATAACATCGGCATTCATATTTTCGATTTGAATTGCAACATCATCATCTTTTAAAGAATTTGGCTGAAAAACTTCAATATTATGCTCAAGCGCACATTCCTTAACCGGCGTAGGTTTGAGTATCTGTTTTCTGCCTACGGGTTTATCAGGTTGAGAAAAAACAGTCAAAACATTATGATGCTCTATTAATTTTTGCAAGCAAGGTACTGCAAAATCAGGAGTACCCATAAAAATAACATTCATATTAGTTAACTCTCCGTTACTGAGTTTGAAGTTCGCCTACTACATGAGAGGTAAAAAGAACACCGTCAAGATGGTCGATTTCGTGGCAAAAAGCTCTTGCTTTCAAACCTTCGCCGGTAAATACCTGCCATTTTCCGTTTCTGTCCTGTGCTTTTACCTGAACTTTCATAGGACGAACGGTAACACCGTATTTACCCGGGAGAGAAAGGCAACCTTCAGATTCCCTTTGCTCACCCTCTTTAAGCGTAATTTCAGGATTAACAAGTTCCATAGGACCTTCACCGATGTCAATTACAACTACTCTTTTGAGCATACCAACCTGAACTGCCGCAAGACCTACGCCGTTTGCGTGATACATAGTTTCAAGCATATCGTCAATAAGTGTTGCAAGTTTTTCATCAAATTTTTCTACTTTTCGGCTTGTTTTGTTGAGTATAGGGTCACCCAACTTTACAATATTTCTTAAAGCCATTTTATATTCTCCTAATTCAAATCATAAGGGTTAAGGTCAAGTGAAACCGAAACATCCTTATATTCTCTGATTTTACTTAATTTCTTTAAAGTTTCACTAAACAATGTGCGAATTATTTTTGAATTTTTACATTTTACAAACAAACTGTATCTGAAATTATTATTAAGTTTAGCAATTTTAGATGCATTAGGACCTAATATAATAATTTTTTGCTTGTATTCTTCATTCATATCTACAAGAAATTCAAAAAACTTTTTCGCGCACATTGCTGTTTTGTTTTCATTTTCACTCACAAATGAAGCTGATATAATATCGCAATAAGGCGGATAAATAAGAAGCCGTCTTAATTCAATTTCATTGCCGTAAAAAGTTTCATAGTCCTGCTCTGCGGCACATTCAAGCGTTTGATTGTATGGGTTAATCGTTTGGATAATCGCCTTGCCAGAATTATCTCTCCTGCCGCTTCTGCCGACAACTTGAGTTATTAAGTCGAATGTACGCTCTGCACTGTTATAGCTCTCGTCATAAAGTGAATTATCTGCATTAACAACGCCCACAAGCGTAACAGCATCAAAATCAAGACCTTTGGCAACCATTTGCGTGCCAATCATTATGTCGTACTCGTGGTTGGCAAACGCATTGAACATCTTTTCGTGGCTGAATTTTGTTGAAGTGGTATCGGCATCCATCCTCAAAATTTTTGCATTCGGAAACAGAAAAGAAAGTTCATCTTCAATTCTCTGAGTTCCATAGCCGCTGTACCTAATATTATCACTGCCGCACTCAGGACAGACATTATCAAGCTTTTTGGTATATCCGCAATAATGACAAGTCAGCCTGTTATTTGTACTGTGATATGTTAAAGATATCGAACAGTTTGGGCAAGTTATTACGTGACCGCAATCGTTACAAGCGATAAATGTATTATACCCTCTCCTATTAATTAAAAGAATCACTTGCTTATTTTCATCAAGCGTTTCGGCAATTTGTTCTTTTAATATGGATGAAATCGGTGATTTATTACCGTTTTTCATTTCCTGCTTCATATCAACAGTAATAACCTGCGGAAGCTTGGCGTCACCATACCTTTGAGTTAAACTGCACAAAGTATATTTACCTTTTAACGCATTTGAATATGATTCAATAGACGGTGTTGCAGAGGTCATCAAAAAAAGCGCTTTGTTATATTTGCACCTAAAAATTGCAACATCCTTAGCATTATATTTAGGCGTACGCTCACTTTTATAAGTGTTTTCCTGTTCCTCATCCATAATAATCAATCCGATATTATGAAGCGGTGCAAAAACAGCACTGCGAGTTCCGATAACAATTTTAGCTTCGCCCCTATCAGCTCTCTTATACTCATCATTTCTTTCGCCAAGTGACAAACCGCTGTGAAAAACAGCAACCTTATTACCGTAGCGAGAGTGGAATATAGATAAAACCTGCGGGGTCAAACTGATTTCAGGAACTAAAACAATAACATCTTTATCATTTTTCAGTGCTTCATCAATTAATTTTAAATAGACCTGCGTTTTACCGCTGCCAGTAACACCGTAAAGAAGTCCTGAGCCGCCACCGCTTTCCATCATATTTTTAAATGTAGAAAAAGCGTTTTCCTGTTCATCCGAAAGATTAATCTCGTTAGGCGTTGCAGTTTCAATATTCTTATACGGGCTTCTGTAAACTTCTTTATCGTAAATATTAATTACACCGTATTTTTCAAGGTTTTTAACTACAGATGAACCGACATCGCAAATCTCACAAATTTCATTAACCGAAGCGTCACCGCATTCAAATAATAAGTCAACAACTTTCTTTTGCTTTGGCGTAAGCTTTGGCAAATCTTCTTCTTTTTCAATAAGAAGCGTCGCTGTTTTTTTTGAAGCGTCGCCGACTTTACCTGCACCCCTTGGCAACATTAGCCTTATACATTCATATGTTGTACAAAAACATCTTTCTTTTAACCAAAGTGATAAAAGTACTGCTTCCTCACTGATTACAGACTTATCGCGCACTACACTGTCAATTTCTTTTAAAGATGAATTGATAGCCGAAAAGATATTAACAACTATTCCGTCACGCAGTTTATTACCGTTTCCGAAAGGCACTTTAACTCTGCTTCCGATTTTAATTAGATTTAACTGTTCCGGCTTCACATAATAATCAAAGTCGGAATCAATGCTGAAAAAAGTTTTTTCAACAGCAACCGTAGCAATACTGCGATTCATTATTCATCGTGTGACTTGAGCTCATCCGGCTCTTCAATTACATATTTGCCGTCAAGAATTTCATCAATAGCGGTTGAAACGGTTTTTACATCAACCGGTTCGTCACGGTCAATAGCTTCGTCACGAATTTCTCTTGCTCTTTTAGCTGTACCGACAACAAGACTGTAACGGCTGTTGCATCCCTGCAATAATTTTTTTAAATCTGGATTAAACATAATAAAATATCTCCTTTAATGTAACTTTTTTAATTATTTGTTGCGCTTTTTTAATTCTTCGCAAAGTATTTTTTCTATATCATTAACGCAGTCGTCAAGATTGTCGTTAACTACTTTATAATCGTATTCATTCTGACACAAAAGTTCACTCTTTGCAATTTTCAGTCTTTTTTGAATCATTTCTTCTTCTTCCGAATTTCTCGCACGGAGCCTTTGCTCAAGAGTTTTCCAACTTGGAGGTACAAGGAAGATTGATACACTGTCAGGGAAAAGTTTTTTAACATTTTCTGCTCCTTGAACATCGATTATCAATACGCAAATCTTGCCGTTTTTTATCGCTTCGTTAACACCTTTGACCGGTGTACCGTAAAAGCAATTATTGTATACGGCATATTCAAGAAGACCGTTATTATCAATCAAATTTTTAAATTCTTCTTCGGTTAAAAAGAAATAGTTAACTCCGTCCACTTCGCCTTCTCTCGGCTTTCTTGTAGTTGCAGATACTGATTCAACTATATCATCTCTTTTTTTGCGTATTTCTTTAAACACAGTGTCTTTTCCGCATCCACTGGGAGCAGAAACCACAACAAGCATACCGTTATTATTCATCCTCAACCTCCACATCAAATTTAGCTGCAATCTGCTTTAAATCTAAATAAGAAAGAACGACATTATTACTGTCGGTTACAATAACACTCATAGTTTTTCTGCCGTGTGTGGCGTCAATGAGTGTTGAATTTAATTTACTTTCCTTAATGATTTTTTTAACAGGTGCAGATTCGGGCGATAAAATTGTAATAACCCTGTCCGCATTGATTAAATTACCAAAACCGATATTAACTAATTTCATAACTTTTACTCAATATTTTGAATTTGCTCTCTAATTTTTTCAATTTCAGCTTTAACTTCTACAACTTTCTTTGCAATTTCAACATCATTGCACTTTGAACCGATTGTATTGGTTTCACGATTAATTTCCTGAACTAAGAAGTCAAGCTTTCTGCCGACCGGCTCATCACTTGAAATGAACTCCCTAAGCTGTGCAATATGACTGCGAAGCCTTACCGTTTCCTCAGCAACGGCAACCTTATCGGCATAAATGGCAACTTCCTGAAGAATTCTGCCCTCGTCAAGAGTAACATCACCTAAAAATTCGTGAACTCTTTCTACAAGCTTATCATTATATTCTTTAACAGTTTGAGGAGAGCGTTCTTCAATAAATGAAACAGTATCAAGAATGAATTGACTGCGAGAATAAACATCGTCGAACATCTTTTTACCCTCAACACATCTCATCTGAGTAAATTTATCAATAGCTTCTTCAGCTACTGTTTTAACAAGCTGCCAAATCTTTTCCTCGTCTTCATCAGCTTTTTTAACAACCAAAACATCAGAAAACCTTGCGATGGTAGAAGCTCCGAAATCTTCTTTCAAATCATAATTTGCCGAAATTTCCTTAAGCGCTTTAACATAAGCACTTGCAAGAGTGTTATTAACAACAACATCCGCGCTTTCCGTATTTAAAGCTTCAATACCAACATAGCAGTCAATTTTACCTCTTGCTACTTTAGAATTGACAAAAGATTTTATTTTATCATCAATAAAGCCATATTGCCTAGGGCATCTTGATGAAAAATCAAAATATCTGTGGTTTACACTTTTAAGTTCAACAGTGATAACATAACCGTCAACTTCTTTACAAGCTCTGCCAAAGCCTGTCATTGACTTAACCATTTAACTTACCTCGGTTCGTATAAATTTATAACATATTATATATATAACAATTATATAGGTCAATAGTTTGTTAACATAATATTTACAATATTAACACTATATTTACATCTTAAATAATAAAAAAAGACACTGCCGAAGCAATATCTTTTTTAGTAAAAAAATTAATATGTTGAACTGCACTGATAATTTACTTTACCCTTTACACTTCTTTTCAAAGTAAAGTGACTTCCGTTTTGAGTAACATCAAGCGATACTTTTTTAGGGCTTGTCTTTTCGCAAGTATAGAATGTGCAAGTGATTACGCCGTTTTTAACGGTCATTTCGATTTTGATGGCATACTTGGTATTATTTTTCCATCTGAAATTCTGAACATTACCAGAAATTGCCGCATCTCTGCCGAGAGGTACATAAGAAACTCTCTGACTGTGCTGATGCCTTTCAACAATTTCAAAATTAGCTTTTAAAACTGTATTAAACATTGTTGAAGCAACCTGACAAATACCGCCTGCAAGACCCATTGTTACGCCGCCACCGGAAAATACATGGGCATTTTTGTAACCTTTTGCAGCCGTTCTTGTACCGACAACTTTATTAAAGTCGAATTCTTCACCCGGCTGAATAATTGTGCCGTTTATTTCTTTCGACGCGATTTTCAAATTCGTAGTTCTGCTTGCATTGTTAACATAGTAAGAATAATATGTTGCATATACATTTGAATAATAGGTGCTCAGCATTGTACTGCTGCCGCTATAATATTTTTTACCGTTAACCCTTACAAAAGATTTGATTTTAACATAATATTTTTTATCTTTGTCAATCTTTTTGATTTTTTTGCTTGTAGAACTTCCGTCTTTAACAGTTACTTTTTTTATGTTATTTTTAAATTTTTTATCAGTGGTATACAATATTTCATAACCGTCGCAGCTAACTTTCTGCCACTCGATACAAAGCTTATTATTTTCAAGCGAAACAGAAGTTAATTTGGTCTGCTTAGGGTTGATTGCAGTTGTAACAACATCGCTAAACTCGCCGTATTTCTTTTTATCGGAAATGACAACATATGCTCTTACCTGATATGTATAAGTTTCTCCGTTTTTGAGTTTATCAATTTTATATGAAGTTTTATTAGAAGATATATAAGCAATGTTTGAAGTCTTATTGTCTGAGTCTACCGATACAAGCTGATAACCTGTCGCACCGCTCACGCTATTCCATTTAACAGTAATTGAAGTATTGTTTTTACTGATTTTTACATCAGAAACTTTAGCAGGAAGAATATTGAATTTCTTTGTTATACTGCCCTTATAATTACCGATACCTGTTATTTTTGCCTGAGCTTTACCCGGCGCATTGTTATTTTCAAATGATACGGTATAGTCGATATCCTGAATTAAATATTGAGGACCCAAACCGTCACCCTTGTCATAAGAAACATACATAACGGGAACAAGCGGTTTTTCATTATAAACAAGTGATGTCTTATCAATTTCAACATTAACTTTATTTTTATCATCAAAATTAGCCGGTGTTATTGTAAAGTTTTTAGTTACGCTTCCCGAATAACTGTTGATACCGTTAACCACAGCAGTTGCAGTACCAGCGTCAATATTATTCAAATAAGTTAAAGTGTAGTCTACATCTTTAACAAGAACCACACCGTTATACTTAACCTTTACATCGGGGGTTTTCATTGTTTGGTCATAAACAATATCATTTTTAGAAACAGTAACCGCGGTATTATTTGCATCAATAATATTTTCACCCTGTGCAAATGCATTAAAACTAATTAACATACACATTGCCGCAAAAATCAATGATACAAATAAACTTAAACTCTTTTTCATAATTATACTCCTGTTATTTTTGTCCGTAATAAGCATTTTTACCATGCTTTCTTTGATAGTGCTTATCAAGAAGATATTGCTCTATGCCAATGTTTGAATTACTGTCGAGTGAAGCAATTTGTTCTGTTTGATAAGCCATTTTTGATACTTCTTCAAGTATTAAAGCATTTTCAACAGCTTTAAATGGGTCTTTGCCCCAAGTGAACGGACCGTGCCTATGAATAAGAACGGCAGGACATTCAGTTGGAGTTATGCCCCTTTCAGCAAATTCTTCAACTATAACCTTGCCTGTATTAAGTTCATACATGCACTCGACTTCTTCTTTAGTAAGTCCTCTTGCACAAGGTACGCAGCCGCTTGCAAAATCGGCATGGGTTGTACCGTATGCTTTAACATCTCTGCCTGCCTGTGCCCAAGAACATGCCCATGACGAGTGAGTATGAACAATACCTCCGATATCCCTAAAATTCCTGTAAAGTTCAAGATGTGTAGGTGTATCGGATGACGGGTTAAGGTCGCCCTCAACTTTGTTACCTTCAAGGTCCATTACAACCATATCAGATGCTTTCATATTATCATATGGTACACCTGACGGCTTTATTACAAAAAGTCCTTTTTCTCTGTCAATGCCCGAAACATTTCCCCAAGTAAGCACAACAAGACCGTATTTAACAAGTTGCAAATTAGCTTCAAATACTTGCTGTTTAAGTTCTTCTAACATAATAATTCACCTTACATTCCGAGTTTGTATGCAACATCATTGTAGAAAAGTTCTTTTTTAAACGAATTAATCTCTGTATCTTTATTGATATAGATAAATTCAATACCCATAATTGCCGCAAAATCTCTCATATGCTCCGCTGTAAGCGTATAAGAAAGAACGGAATGATGAGCACCGCCTGCATAAATCCAAGCTTCGGCAGAAGTTTGAAGGCAAGGAAGCGGTTTCCAAAGAACACCTGCAACAGGAAGCTTCGGCATATCATTAACCTGCTCTTTACATTCAACATCGTTAACAATCATTCTGAGTCGGTCACCCATATCAACAAGTGTAACAACAATAGCATCGCCTGTTTGAGCCTTAAATACAAGCCTTGCAGGGTCTTCCCTGTCGCCAATGCCAAGAGGGTGAACCTGAATTTTAGGCTTATCCTGAGCTACAGTAGGGCATACTTCAAGCATATGTGAACCTAAAAGCATTTCATTGCCCGGTTCAAAATGATATGTGTAGTCCTCCATAAATGCAGTGCCGCCGTTTAAACCCTCTGCCATAAGCTTCATAATTCGTGTCATTGCGGCAACTTTCCAGTCACCCTCGGCACCGAAACCGTAACCATGGCGCATCAAGTCCTGAGCTGCAAGACCCGGAAGTTGCTTTAATTCCTGCAAATCTTCAAAATTTGTATGGAAAGCACCAAAACCGTTTTCATCAAGAAATTTTTTAAGTGCAACTTCTTCCCTTGCCTGATACCTTACTGAATCAATATTATCAGTATCAAATTCATAATTTTTCTTATACTCATCCATTTGAGCGTCAATTTCTTCTTCTGTTACAGCATTAACATATTTAATGATATCGCCGACGCCGTAGTGGTCAACTTGCCAGCCGAGTTTGATTTGTGCTTCAATCTTATCACCGTCGGTAACAGCAACATTACGCATATTATCAGAAATGCGAAGAACTCTGAGCTTTCTTGATTCGCTTGCACCGACAGCAGCTCTCATCCAAGTACCCATTTTGTTTTGGAATACTTCATCTTTCCAATAACCTGCAATAACTTTAACTTTTTTTCTCATTCTTGCATGAATGTAACCGTGCTCCCTGTCACCATGGGCAGACTGGTTAAGATTCATAAAGTCCATATCAATGCTGTCCCAAGGGATATCTCTGTTAAACTGCGTGTTAACATGAAGATAAGGTTTGTTGAGTGCATTGAGACCTGCTATCCACATTTTTGACGGTGAAAAAGTATGCATCCAAGTAATAATACCGGCGCAATTAGGTGTGTTGTTGGCTTGTTCAATCACATTAAGAATTTCACTTGAAGTCTTAACACAAGGTTTTGCAACAACTTTGCAAGGAAGCTTTGCACTCCATTCGTTAGCCATTTGCTTAGCATGAGAGTTAATATCGGCAAAAATTTCTTCGCCGTAAAGATGCTGAGTTCCTACAATAAACCAAAATTCATAATTTTTTATAGCCATTTTATTTCTCCTTATATATTCTCCACAGCCGATTTTTCAACTGCAAGTGATTTTTTATAAAGTTCCATATATTTTTCAAAACCCAAAATATCTTTTTCATCAGGTTCAAGGGTTGAAGTTTCAAATTTTGAAAATACTTTTTCGTTCAAATAATCATCAAGAGAGAGATTAAATCTATTTTTAGCAAAAAGAGCAAGTACCGCAATACCCCAAGCGCCGCCTTCACCGGCAGTCGAAAGGACGGAAACAGGAGTTTTCATAGCGCCTGCCATAAGTTTTTGACCAACATATTCCGTCTTAAATAAACCGCCGTGACCCATAAGCCTGTCAATCTTAACATTTTCATTTTCAAGTATTTCCATTCCGATTTTAAGCGTTGCAATAGCAGTATAAATATGAGTTCTCATAAAATTAGCAAGATTTAAATTGCTATTTTCGCCTCTTAAAAATATCGGTCTGCCTTGACTGAAACGTGTAACAGGTTCACCTGAAAAATAGTTACTTGATACCAGTCCTCCGCAATCGGTCTCACCCTTTAACGCTTCATTATAAAGCAAATCATAAATTTGGGCTTTAGTCAAATTATTGCCTGAAAGATTAGAAAATTGAATAAACAATTTAACCCAATAATCTAAATCTGTACAGCAGTTGTTACAGTGAACCATAGCAACCGGCTTGCCTGTCGGCGTTGTAACCATATCTATTTCTGCATAAACTTTTGAAAGCTGTTTTTCAAGCACGATCATTGAAAAAATTGAAGTACCGGCTGAGATATTACCTGTTCGTACCGCAATGCTGTCAGTTGCAACCATACCCGTACCTGCGTCACCCTCAGGAGGGCACATAAGTGCGCCTGCTTGAAGATTGCCTGATGGGTCGAGAAGATTTGCGCCCCCTTCAGTCAAAGTTCCTGCGTTTTCACCTGCAAGTAAAACCTTAGGTAAAATATCTTTTATATTCCAATTTAAACTTTTTACTTCATCAAGAAAAGCAAATTTTTCAAGCATTGCCTCATTGTAATTATTAATATTACTGTCAATAGGAAACATACCGGAGGCTTCACCTATGCCGACAACTTTTTTACCCGAAAGTTTATAGTGAACATAACCTGCGAGTGTTGTTATGTATGATATGTCATTAATATGTTTTTCACCGTTTAATATAGCTTGATAAAGGTGAGCAACGCTCCAGCGCTGAGGTATATTAAAATTAAAGAGTGAAGTTAATTTTGCCGAAGCTTCGGCAGTAGTTGTGTTTCTCCAAGTTCTAAACTCGGCAAGTAGATTATCATCCTTGTCAAAAGGCAAATACCCATGCATCATTGCCGAAAAGCCGATTGAAGAAAGCTTAGTTATAACACTGCCATACTTTTCTTTACAGTCATTATTTAAGTTTTTATAAGCTTCTTGCAAACCGTGCCAAATATCGTCAATATGATATGTCCAATATCCGTTTTCAAGTTTGTTTTCCCAATCAAAACTGCCAGAAGTCAAAACATTCGCACCGTCGTCTATAAGAACAGTTTTTATTCTTGTTGAGCCAAACTCAATGCCAAGGACTTCACTGCCGTTTAAAACATAATTCGACATAATATACCTCCACATAATCTATCACTTTATATTACTATATTAATTAAAAATTTTCAATAGTATATTTATTTTTTATTATAGCGCGAAATAACCTTATTAATAGATGTATATGTCTTTTTGTGGTTGACTTTTTTAGGGGACTTATATTCAATAAGAGCTGAAGGGCAATCATATTTCTTATTTACATATGCATACAAATAACTTGAAAAGTATTTGCCCTTCATTTTTATACCCAAATTCATATTTTTATCAAAAATATTACATAAATCGGTTGTGCCTATCGTTTCATTGAGCCAGCCGTGAAAATCTGTAAATACATCCGGTTTGTACTTATCGAAAAATTTAACTAATGCTTTTGACTCTTTGGCACGAATTTTTTTTGAAGTAAAATCTCGATTCATATCTATATGCTTAGCAGTACATCTGCCAAAAGCTTTTTTGCCGAATCTTAAATTGTTCTTGCCGTTAATTGCACCGTCAGGGTTAAGGCAAGGAATAATAATAAGGCGAAAGTTTTTTAATTTAGCAGAATTTTCAGCATAATATTCTACAAGCTTGTTCGCTTCGTCGGTTAGCACTAAGGCGTCATGGCTGTAGCTATCTTCATGGCCGTGAATGGCAAAAGTCATAACATAAGTTTTTGTGTATTTTCCGTTTTTCGGAGTAATTATAAATGCTTCAAGATTTTTTCCTTTTTCAGATTTTCCAAATACATATTTATTCACATTTGAGTATTTATATGAAATTTTAGTGGCTTTTTTATTAACCTTTAAAGCCTTATTTTTGTTAATAACTTTAATCTTAACTGATGCACTTAAACCACTATATATACTTACTTTTACAACGCTTGTGCCTGCTTTTATCGGTTTAATTAAACCCATTTCATCAACAGTCAAAACTTTTGTATTTGAAGACGAATATGTTAAAAACTGCGTGTATCCACCGCTTTGTTTAACTTCAAGTTTTGTATTACCCCAACCTTTAACGAGTTCAAAATCGGTATTTAAAATTTCAATTTTTGTCGGCTTAGCGCAAACCGTCACATTACAAATATACTCTCTGCCGTTTTCAAGCTGAAGCATAACGGTTGCCTTACCCTTTTGCACAGCAGTAATCAAACCGGTTTCATTAACTGTTGCTACCTGTTCATTGCTTGATACAAAACGATGGTTAATGAAACTTAAATCAATGTCCCGGAAAATACTGAAATTATAAGTTTCTCCGACGCCGACTGTAATATTGTCGTTCGACATATTTATATATGTTAATTCATCAAAATTAAAGGTATTATTCAAATCATCATTTGCAGAAACATCAGGATTTGTAGCATAAGGCTCACTGATTTCATTTTCAGCAAATGCATTTAAAGGAAAAACACACAAAGCCGATAATAATAATACAAAACAAATTTTCAAACTTCTCCACATACTAATCACCATAAAATAAAACAAATAATGTTGCAAAAAAAAAGCAACCACAAGGGTTGCTCTTTGGTGCTGGTGACCGGACTTGAACCGGTACGGTATTGCTACCGAGGGATTTTAAGTCCCTTGCGTCTGCCGATTTCGCCACACCAGCAAATGCTTAGCCAAACGGCTTGGTGCCGGCGATGGGACTTGAACCCATACACCCAAACGGATAACAGATTTTGAGTCTGTCTCGTCTGCCAATTCCGACACGCCGGCAAATCAGCTTCTATATTATATATAATATCGCTCTTAATGTCAATAGAAATTTAATATTTATCAACAAAAAGAAGAAAATATGTATACAAAAATAAATTAATACTTTCCTTTATACATATTATAAATTGATTTTGCTTTATCGCGAACCATTTTAGCAAGTTTTTGAGGAGAAGTAACTTCTACCCCATCGCCATACTGCATGAGCCAGGAAACGAAGCCGTCGGAAACGGTAGCATTAACAGTAGTTTCAAAATGGTTACCCTCGAGAGCCGTTAGCGGAATATTTTTACCAAAGCGGTCAAGCATTTCCTCCTGAAGTTTAAGGTCACATTTTAATGTAACTTTACATTCTTCGCCGGAGAACATATTAAAGCGCTTTGCAACATAGTCTTGCTCGTCAAATTTATCCTTATATGGACTTACTTCACTGAAATGTCTTGACGGTGTATCAAGAATCTCAAGCTTTTTCATTCGGTCAATACGCAAATTCATCAAATTATCATACTTTTCATTATTACAAACAAGGTAATAATGGTCGTCTTTCCAAATAAGCGCATATGGGGAAACCGTAAATGTTTTCTCTGTGTGCTTCTTTTTGTTTTGAACATCAACACTTCTGCGTTTATAAACAAATTTAACCTTTTTGGACTGAGTAATGGCAGAATTAAGGTGGTCGATAATAATATAAATCTCTTCATTATCGCATTTAGCGGAATTAGTATCAACATAAACCTGACTTTCCATTGTTTTAGCCTGTTCAACGGAAACAAGTGTTTCAAGCTTATCAATTAACGATTGTGTCTTCTTAGGCGTAATAAAACCTGCGCTCGAAACAGCATCGATAAGAAGCATAACCTCGGGTATTTCAAAAGTCCTTGTTGCCATAAAAAAGCCACGCTTAGGACTGGTGACAGTGATAATATCACAACCGATTTCGTTAAGAGCGGCAATATCGGCATAAATTGATTTTCGCTCGCACTTAATACCCTTTTCAGCCAAGAGATTAATCAAATCTGTTGTAGACAAAGGGTGCTCGTCATCGCTGTACTTTTCAAGAAGCTTATATATAAACAAAGTTTTAAGTTTTGAATTTTGCATAACACTTCTCCCCCCTACTTTTTTATACATTATACTACATTTTATCCAATTTTTCAACTATAGTCCTAAATATCGGACAACAATCTTCACTTCCCGATTTTCCGCCCTCGCACATAACAACTATTGAATATTTCGGTTTATCATAAGGATAAAAGCCGACGAACCAAGTATTTAACTGTTCTTTGTCGTCAATATAAATTCCACTTTGAGCCGTAGCAGTTTTACCAGCTGTTTTGCCTTTATATTTCGCATTAAAACCCGTGCCCGCATCAACAACATTTTTCATATATAATCTAAGCGTTTTAGCTGTTTTATCGCTGAAAACTCTTGTATCAGTCGTTTTTTTCAAATTAAGAGTAGGATAATTATAATAACCGCCGTTTGCTATAGCACTTACTACGCTTGAAAAGTGAATTGGCGTATCGGTAAGTTTTCCCTGACCGAAACCGAGAAGCGCAAGCTGACCCGATGCTTTAAGTTCTATAAGAGTTGGAAAAGCACTTGAGGGAATAGTGAAAGAATCATTATATAAACTAAATGAAGAAGCGAAGCCAAGATTTAAAGCAGTATTATAAATTTTTGTTTTGCCGACTTTCAGCGCCAAATTAACAAAATAGCAGTTGCAGGAATTAGCAAGTGCCTGCTTAATATTTTCTTTGCCGTGCTTATGATTATTTTGGCAATGATATGTTGTGTCGCCGACAGTAATTTTGCTTTTACATTCATAAGTTGGGTCAATATTATTTTCAATAGCGGCAACAGCCACAACAAGTTTAAAAACCGAACCGACTGCATAAGAAGAAATTGAGCGATTAAGATAATCGTTACCGATACTGTACGAAGCCAAAATTTGAGAAGTATCGCAGTCAAGCACAACTACCGAGCCTTTGGAAATACTATCAGCCGAACCTTCAACTATTTTTTGTATATTTTCATCTATTGAGATTTGTATACCTTTTTTAGAATCGTAATTTTCATCTATAACATTTCCGCTGTCACCGTCAAGAACTTTGCCGAGCGCATCAACACTGTAATTAATAGACAACGAGCCTATTTTTTCATCTGTATATTTTTCTAAACCGCCAAAGTTTTTATCAATCAAATGACGGCAAAGCATATTGTTATTATTTTCATTAACCGTTTCAAACAAGCGAATATACCTTGTATTAGCATATTTATCAACAGGTATAACAACAGGATAACCGTTTTTTAGTTCATCGGTTATGTTTTTGATTTTGTTATCATCAAAAAGTAATTTTAATTCGCCGAGTGACTTTTCGTTCGGCTTAATGACAGCAACAAGTGACTTAGTATTATTATTCAGCAAGGTTTTATTTCGTGAATAAATATTTGTATATAAATTTGAAATGTCGAGTGTTATGCTGTTATATGAATTACCGATTTTATAAGTATCGCCAAACATTATATAGCCAAATCTTCCTAGTGTGAGCGAAAGAATCATTGCAAAAGCCAATGAAATTGAAATTATTCTTTTAGACATAAAAAATACCCCTTGTTTATTCTTAACAAGAGGTAAATTTTTTATTCTGTTCTTTGGCGGCGAAAAATAGCGTCCGGCGAAATAGGAATGTCACATTTAAACGAATATGTATTCGTGGCTTTATTAGCAACATCAACTTTTTCTTCGTTATCTTCATTATATAAGTCGGCAACAACCAGTTTGTATGGCTTTTTGTTAGGCTCAACAACTTCAAGTTCATCGCCTTCAAAAAATCTATTGCGCTGGCTGACAACAAGCCTGCTGGCTTTATACTCTTTGAACAAAGCACAAACATCCCAGTTACGGATATATCCACCTGTTTCCGTAACTTGACCGTTTTCAATAGGACCGAAATTAAAGCCGGTTGTATATTCACGGTGGCTCATCTTTTCCATTTCATCAAGTATCCACTGCGGCACATTGAAATCATTACTCGGGTTTTTCAAATACTCGTCAATAGCGTTCCTATAAGCATAAGTAACGATAGCTGTATAATATTCGCTCTTTGCCCTGCCCTCAATTTTGAATGAATCAACACCTGCGTTAACAAGTTCAGGAATATGCTCAATCATACAAAGGTCACGGGAGTTAAAGATATATGTGCCGTTTCTTTCCTCGTTAATCGGGAAATACTGACCCGGTCGAGTTTCCTCTACAAGATGATACTTCCACCTGCAAGGCTGAGCGCAATCGCCGCGATTGGCATCCCGGTGCGTCATATAATCTGACAAGATACATCTGCCTGAAAAGCTCATACACATAGCACCGTGGACAAATACTTCAATTTCCAAATCGCTCGGTGTTTTATCCCTAATCACTTTAATTTCGTCAAGTGACAACTCACGGGCAGTAACAATTCTTGAAGCACCCATTTCATAAAGAGTATTAGCAGTTTGGTAGTTAACAATACCCACCTGAGTTGACATATGAATATCAACGCTCGGAGCATATTTTTTCGCCATAGCCATCACGCCGATATCCGCAATAATAAATGCGTCAATACCTATTTGCTCGGCATATTTAAAAAAATCCGGAAGCTTTTCGATTTCATCATTTCTCGGCAAAGTGTTACAAGTTAAATACACTTTTTTGCCGAGAGAATGAGTAAGCTCAACCGCTTTTTTTAATTCATCAGCGTCAAAATTCGACGGATTTGTACGCATACCAAACATTTCACCTGCAAGGTATACCGCATCAGCACCGAATTTAAGCGCAAGTTTAAGTCTTTCAAAATCACCGCAAGGTGAAAGTAATTCAATATTTCTCATTAGTTCACATTAAGATAAGGAGCATAAGTTGCTGCCTTTTGTTTAAATTCAGAATAAGTTTTTGCTGTGTACATATTACCCTTAGTATCATGGAAGAAATAATAATAGTCTACATTTTCCGGATAAAGGGCAGCTTCGATAGCATCAACACCCGGGTTACAAATCGGGCTTGGAGGCAAGCCGACAACTGTAGAAGAACCGGTGGTGCTGTAATACTGCTTATAATAATCGGCAGTGTGAGACGAAGTTGAAGAAAGCGCAGGAGAAACTTTATTTGTAATATAGTCGCCCGTTGAGTCAACACCCAAAAGCGGGAAGTTGGCCGTATCGTTCAAACGGTTATGAATTACGGCAGAAATAGTTTTCATTTGGTCGGTATTACCTGCTTCACATTGAATAATTGAAGCAATTTTAATAATATCATCCATAGAATATCCTAATTCTTCAGCTCTTTTTCTGTACTTTTCTTTGACTTTAGTATCACCGTTTGCCAAGAATTTTTTAATAACAGAATTAGCGGTTTCACCGATATAAAAATCATAGGTATCCGGGAAAAGATAACCCTCAAGTCTATACGGTACTTCGTCCTTAGCTTTAAGGTCGCTTACAAGGGAGTAGGAAAAATCAACAGTTTGAATGACTGATAAAAGAGCTGATTTATCACATACTTCATTATCTGCTAACTTTTGAACTATTTCAGGAACGGTATAACCCTCAGGGAAAGTGATTGTAACCGTTTCGGCAGTTGAGTTATTGCCTTGGAATGCAACAAGCATACCCTCAAGACCCATCTTGCCGTTTAGGTAGTATATTCCTGCGTCATAGGTATATGTTTTGCTTATATAGCCGTTTTTAACATGTGGTCCGACCTGAGCTTTTCTGTAATTTGCAAAGAATTTGCAAAAGTTTTTGCATTTTATCAAGCCGTTATCTGCAAGAATATCAACAGCATCGTCAATATTGTCAACAGATTTGTCAAGATTTACAGTAACCGTAGAAGTGGTTTTTGTTATACCCAAAACATCATTTATACAAAGGATAGCATAAATTGATAAAACCATTGAAACCGCAATAACAATTATGAAAAATATATAAGTCGAAGCAACGCCCTTGCTTTTTCTTACAGGTACTTTTTTCACACCTGTTTGAGTTGAAGAAGCGCTTCTGCGCTTAGAAACCTCGGTTTTGTTTTGGTCAAACTTTTCGGATTTTACATTAGTAAAATAAATATCATTATTTTCACTCGCAGTATCAACAGGGTTGATTCCTGTTTCATTTAGCTTAAAATCATTGTTATCCATTTTATCCTCCTTGCTAAACAGTAATAATACCGTTTTGAGTGACTATGTAATCAACTGCAATGTCATATTTGTCATTGGGAATTAAAGAAACAAGCGTTTCATCATAAGTTATTCCTACAGTGACAGAATTATAATTTTCTAAAAATCTGTCATAATATCCCTTGCCGTAACCTAAACGATAACCTCTTTTATCAAAAGCGATGGCGGGAACTATACAGATTGAATTATCAAAATCATTACACGGTTCGCACTTATTTATGTCGGGTTCACGAACACCGAAAGAACCGATAACTACATCATCAAATGACTTTATGTAATAATATTGCATTTTGCCGTTATTGTCAATACAAACCGGAAAAGCAATCTTTTTATTATGCTCAAGTGCAAATTTTATAGCTGCGTCAACATTTACCTCATCGTCAAGAGCCGCATAAAAAAGCACGGTATCACTGTTTTGAAAAAGTTTAAAATCAATAAGTTTTTCGCTAATATCCTTATCTTTAATTATTTTATCAGCTACATTTTTGCGAACAAGCTTATACTTTCTTCTAAGTTCTTTTTTTATTTGCATTGAATTGTTTCCCTGATTTTTTCAGAAAGTTCTTCGCCGCCGAGTGCCTTTACAATTTCAATACCGAAATCAACAGCAACGCCGGCACCTCTTGCGGTAATAAATTTACCGTCGGTAACAACATATTTTTCAGAAATTGTTGCGCCCGAAAGTGCATCCTCAAAGCCCGGGAAACAAATAGCTTCTTTACCTTTAAGCAAACCCTTATGACCCAAAATTGACGGAGCGGCACAAATAGCACAAACATATTTACCGTTATCTGCGCAGTAGTCAATAGAAGTTTGAACAGTAGGGTCAGCTTCAAGATTAAGCGTACCTGGCATACCACCGGGTAAAATAATCGCATCTGCATCTTCTATATTAAGTTCATCTTTGGTAATATCTGCTAAAACATCAATATTGTGCGAAGTTTTAACAGTCTTGCCTGTCACACCTACAGTGGTAACATCAAATTTTGCCCTTCTAAGCATATCAACAGGGGCAAGTGCTTCTATTGTTTCAAATCCATCAGCCAAAAAAACATAAATCATAACAAATCTCCTATATATTGTGAGCAAGAATAAACGGTTTATCTAAAGTGCAACCTTCAAGCAAGTATTCTTTTATTTCTTCGCTTTCGTCAAATTGCATTTGGTTTAATTCAAATTTAATATCAAACTTTCTTTTAAAATAGAAATCGACAAGCTTATCATCGGCAGGAATTAAGCAAACTTTGTTAAACTCTGACTTGCAATAATCTAAAAGCCTGCTCATATCTCCCCTGCGTCGTTTATTTTCATATGTGCAAGCGGCGTAAATATATTTGTATTCATCGCCGTTAAGCTTGCAATCAACTAAAAAAAATATTGACGAAAGCTCATTTTCATCAAAAAAGCCTAAACATTTCATATTTTTACAGTTATTAAGAAAAAATAAAATATCTTCCTCACTGTCGCCGAAAGCTTCCTGCCATAAAGGAATAATCAAATTTTTATCATTAAATATTTTAATCATATTAATTAGCCCTTATAAACCGCAATACATTTTTGAAGAAAGATTTCAGGGCAGTAAGACTGTTTAGCTTTCCTGAGACCTTCAAGACCTAAATCTTCTTCTCTGTTTACATATTTATAATTCATAAGGCAATTTTTAGTAAATTCCTGATTAATTACAGGATATGCGCCCTGAATTTCAGGTGGCGCCTTTTCAAAATGAGTTACAAAAGTTTCCTCACTTATCGGCTCACCGAAAGTATACGCAATAGCTTCGCTGTCTATTCTTATAAGTCCGCCGACAAAACCGAGTTTATCATAATTTTCAAACGCTTTAAGCACAGCTTCAAATTCAAACGATATGTCGCTGTCATCATTGTGAGTGCTTATCCACTTTGCGTGCAAATCAATACAGTCGTTGATATTATCTTTAGTAATAGTTTCAAACGACCAATTTGGGTTATTACGCTTAAAATTAGTTATATGATTTCTTTTGCCGTGATACTTTTTACCTTTAAGCTCTGCCATTTTTTCAACACTGTAGATATAATCACCGTAACCGTCGTCATATTGAAAATCAAATTCGTTTGGAAAATACTCATTAAGCATATCAATATATGCCTCGGTAACACCGTAAAAACGAAGTTTCAAACCGAGTTCCTTTGTATGCTCAATAACTGCATTAACAGCATCTTTGAAATCGCCGTCACCTACAGGTATACCGAAGTTTGTTTCGTCGCCTTTGCCCCAACTGCAAATAAAAAAATCCTTATACTTGCAAATTTTTGTTGTGTACTCCGTACTCCAAACAAACATATTACCAAAGGTATAGTCACAATTCATTGTTTTTAAATGTTTAAAACATTCGTCTACCCACAATTTATCTTCAATTTGCGGAGTTTTAAATTCTAACATATTAATTCCTTATATTTCCTTTTTAATAAAATCAAGAATTGTATTATGTATTTCTTCAATAGGTAAAGGGTTTTCACCGTCAGAACAAGGTATAACCGCCCAGCCTTGCTTTTTAGCTGTATATAATGCCGATTTTCTGCAATTATTCAAAAATTCAACATTGGCTTCGTGCACATCTTTTTTACCCTCGTCGCCGTTATACCTTGAAGTCATAAGTTTTTGCGAAACTTCGACCGGCATATCAAGGAAAATAACCAAATCAGGCTTAGGTATACCGATTTTGTTATATTCAAAATCAGCCGACCAATCAAGATATTCGTCCCATTTTGCTTCATCAATCTTTTCCATTTGATAAATGGAATTTGAAGTAGCATATCTGTCTGCAAGAATTAATGTTCCTGCTTCATAGTCTTTACCCCAGCCAAGCTTATATGACGCAAAACGGTCAACAGCATAAAAAGCACCTGCGGCATAAGCATTGACATCATCGGCATTTTCACCGAATTCACCGCCTAAATACATCTTAACAAGCGTACTTGATTTGCTGTCATAATCGGGAAGCTTAATTTTTTTATAATTAATATTTTCATTTTGAAAATATTTTTCCAAAAGTGCCGTTTGGGTTGATTTTCCGCAGCCGTCAAGACCTTCAATAATTATAAGTTTACCCATTTTTCTTCTTTACCTTTTTCTTATTGCCTTTTTCATCAACAATATATGTATGCTCAAGATTACCGACAAGGCTTTCCCTGACGGCGGCAATGTACTCCTGTCTAAGCTTTGCCTGTTCTTCCTTTTCATCCTGAGTTAAGCCCACAGATTGTTGCTTATGAGCCAAAGCGTTTATTCTGTCAATTTTTTCTTCACTTATCATTGGTCTAAAAAGTCCTTTAATTTCTTACTTCTGCTCGGGTGACGAAGCTTTCTGAGTGCTTTAGCTTCAATCTGCCTGATTCTTTCCCTTGTTACATTGAATTCCTTGCCCACTTCTTCAAGAGTCTTAGGGTTACCGTCGTCAAGACCGAATCTAAGCGATAAAACCTTTTCTTCTCTCGGAGTAAGAGTTTTAAGAACATCTGCAAGTTGCTCCTTTAAAAGGCTCATAGAAGCGGCATCGGCAGGTGCAAGCGCGTCATCATCAGGAATAAAGTCACCGAGGTGAGAATCTTCCTCCTCACCGATAGGAGTTTCAAGTGAAACAGGTTCCTGCGCAACTCTCAAAATTTCTCTTACCTTATCAACAGGCATACCGAGAAATTCAGCGATTTCATCAGGTGTCGGCTCTCTGCCGTTTGTATGAAGAAGCTGGCTGTTTGCCTTTTTAACTTTGTTAATAGTTTCAACCATATGAACCGGAATTCTAATAGTCCTTGCTTGGTCGGCAATAGCACGGGTGATAGCCTGCCTTATCCACCAAGTTGCATAAGTTGAAAATTTGAAACCCTTTGTGTAGTCAAACTTGTCAACAGCTTTAATAAGACCGAGGTTACCCTCCTGAATAAGGTCAAGAAATTGCATACCTCTGCCGACATATCTTTTTGCAATACTTACAACAAGACGAAGGTTAGCCTCAGCCAAACGCTTCTTAGCTTCTTGGTCGTCTTCGGAAATTCTGATAGCGAGCTCAATTTCTTCTTCAGGAGTAAGAAGCGGCACACGACCGATTTCTTTAAGATAAACCTTAACCGGGTCGTCCATTGCTGCACTGTCGTTAACTGCAACTGTTTCAGCGGCATCTGTTTCCTTAGGCAAGTCAACCTCAAGGCTGATACCGTCAAGAGCTTCTGCCGAAAAATCGTCAATAATATTGATATTTGCGGCATCAATCTGCTCATTGAGTTTTTCAAGTTCGTCAACATCAAGGTCAAGTTCAACAATGATAGTATCAATATCCTGAGTTGAAAGGTGACCCGTTTGCTTACCTTTTTCAATAAGCTTTTTGAACGCCGCATTTTTCTTATCCTCGCTCGTAGCCGGAGCCGGTGTAAGATTGATTTCTTTCATAAATAAATATCCTCCACTTTATAGTTTCCTATATCATTTGTTTATTTTACTAAACAAATTTCTAAACTCATCTTCGCTCATACCTGACGGCGAAGACGAATTTTTCTTTTCATATTCTTCGTTAATTATTTTAAGACAGTCTGCAAACTCTTCTTTAGGGCTTGCACTGTCAATATTTGTATTCATAAGCTTTGAAAATTCAGCATAATCTGTATCGCTGAATTCTTCACCGAGTGTCATTAAATCAAAATCAAATCCGTCGTTAATTCTTTCAAGCAAAACAGCATATGCTTTTTTCACAAAACCGTCCGAAAGTCTGCCGCTGTCAAAATCATTTACAAGCTTGCTGCAATCGGGATAATATATAAGCAAAGTCAAAAGCCTGTTTTCAGCCTTAGACTGCCTTGTTGAAATACCTGTATCATAAATTTTCCTTGCTTCATTTCTTGTATAATCGTTAATTATGGTTTTATACTGAGATTTTCTTTCCCTGCTTTTCCTACGCTTAACGATTGTTGAAAGTTGAAGCTTTAAGCTCGATTTATCAATGGAAAGTTTATCGGAAATTCTGCTCAAATAAAGGTCTTGCTCAACAGGTTGCAAAGATGCAATAACTTTTAATGCGTCTGCGACAAAATCAATTTTACCCTGAGTAGTTGAAGCATCATATTTATCTTTAATTTCAAGCAGTGCAAACTCTGTGTCATTAGTCGCACCCTCAAGCATACCTTTAAATTTATCTCTGCCGAGCTTTTTTATTATTTCGTCTGGGTCCTTGCCACCGACAAATTTAGGTACTTTTATTTTAACATCTGTAGTTTTAAATAAATTCATTGCTTTGTGCACAGCTTTTTGACCCGCTTCATCAGCGTCATATGCTAATATAACTTCATTAGCATATCTGTTTATAAGCCTTACCTGCTCACTAGTCAAAGCAGTGCCGCAACCGGCTACAGCATTAGTGAACCCTGCCTGGTGCATTGAAATAACATCCATATACCCCTCGCAAAGAATCAATGTGTCCTTGCCGCTGTCCTTAGCTAAATTAAGTGCAAAAAGTTCATTCGTTTTTTTATAGACAAGAGTATCGGAAGTGTTAACATACTTAGGCTTGCTGTCGTCAAGAACTCGACCGCCGAATGCTATAACATTACCCCTAACATCAATTATCGGGGTCATAACACGATTTTTAAATGTGTCATAATAATTATTATTTCTGCCGACTTTTACAACACCTGCGTCAACCATTTCGCCGATACCGTAGCCGAGCGATTTTAAGTGTTTTAGAAGTGAGTCCCAACTGTCCGGAGCGTAACCCAAGCCAAATTTGGTTATAGTCTTTTTAGTTAAACCGCGGTTTAAAAAATATTCCAAACCTTTGCGCCCTTGCTCGCTCATCATATAAGAATGAAAAAATTTTGCCGATTCTCTGTTTATCTCCAAAATTCGTCTTCTCTTTTTTGATATACTGTCATCAAAGCCTTCTTGCGGCATCTGCATACCGGCACGCTGAGACAAAAGCTTAACGGCGTCAATATAATCAAGATTTTCAATCTTTCTTATAAAACCGATAGCGTCACCGCCGGCGCCGCAACCAAAGCAGTAAAACGACTGCGTATCATTATAAACAGTAAATGACGGCGTTTTTTCATTATGAAACGGGCAAAGACCGACAGAGGTATTACCACGCTTTTTAAGATTTACATAAGTTGAAATAACATCTTCAATATCTGTTTTGAACTTAAGTTCCTGCAAAAAATTTTCATTAAGCGCCATATTATTTCAACTCCTTTACTTTTAATTAATAGCCCTGAGCAAAACGCCGAAAGGCGCATAAACAAAGGGAAATCAGGGCAATAA
>CAVKLC010000014.1:0-45021 GCA_963657005.1 bacterium
TCCTTTTTCTCCTCAGTCTTAATTTTTATCTTGACTTTTCATAGCCGGTCTCCTATTAATTAACAATAAAATATACTATGACATTATCATAAGTTTATTAATTTGTCAACAATATGCATAAAATATTGACAAGAAAAGATATTAAATGTATGATAAATAATAGAAAGCAGGTAATAAAATGAACATTAATATAGAAAAAACAGCAAAATTGATTAACGACAAAAACTGTGACGCAATCATTCTTTTTAACGAAAGCAATATGCATTACATCTGCTCCTTTTCACCGAGCGAGGGTGTAGTTATTGTTACAAAAAACGGTGAGGCATACCACATTGTTGATTCACGCTACACGGAAACTGCCGAGCAGCATGCAAAAAGCACAGGCGTAAAAGTAATTGAAATAACTACTAATTTCAGCTTTGAAGTAAAAAAGATAGTTGAAAAAGAAAATATTAAAAGGCTTCTTTTTGAAAATGAAAGCATTTCTCTTTCAAAGTACAGAATTTATAAAGAAAGGCTTGACAACACCGAACTTGTTGACTTAGACAATTCTTTTCTGCTTTTGAGAAACAAGAAAGAACCGTTTGAAATAGAAATGATTAAAAAAGCTAACAACATTGCCGAAAAATCATTTTTAGAACTATTAAACGAAGTAAAAGTCGGTAAGACGGAAAAAGAACTTGCTTCACTTTTTGACTATATTATGGCTAAAAACGGTTCGTACGGTGTTAGTTTTGATACTATTTTGCTAACCGGTACTCACACTTCTATGCCGCACGGAATACCGAGTGACAAAAAAATAGAAGACGGCGATTTTGTTTTATTTGACTTTGGCGCAACATACAAAGGATATCATTCGGATATGACAAGAACAGTTGCGGTTGGCAGTGCAAGCGACGAAATGAAAGAAGCGTATGATTTGGTATTAAAAGCACAACTTGCAGGTATTAAAGCTCTTAAAGCCGGTAAAAAATGCGCTGATGTTTACAAAGCGGCGTACGATGTGTTAAACGAAAAAGATATGACAAAATACTTTAGACACAGCTTGGGTCACGGTGTCGGTCTTGACATTCACGAGGGTTACAATGCTTCCCCTAAAAGTGAGGACACATTTGAAGTCGGAAATGTAACTTCAATAGAACCGGGTATTTATATTCCTGATAAATTCGGAATAAGAATTGAAGATTTGCTTTATATTTCGCCGAGAGGCAGAGAAAACTTTTCAAAAATCACTAAAAAATTAATCATATTATAAAAAAACAGCCTATGCACATTAATCTTGTACATAGGCTGTTGTTAGTTTTTAAGCAGTTTTTCCCGTTCTTTATAATCGGGCATAAACTGTTCGATAAATTTATAAAATTCTTTGCTGTGATTATGGTGTTTTATATGCGCAAGTTCGTGTACTACCACATAATCAACGGCTTCTTTAGGATATGCCATTAAATAAAGTGAAAAACAAATTGAGTTTTTTGCACTGCAAGAGCCAAACCTTTTCCTTGCGGAAGTAATTTTTATACCTGTCGGCTTAACATTCATAAGAGCAGAATAATATTCTACCCTTTTAGGCAAATAATCTTTTGCTTCATTAATCAGATTATCAATTTCTTCTTTGGAAAGCTTATAGCGTTCAAGCTGATTTTTCTTTTTTATTACTGCGTTTTCAAGCCAAGCCTGATTTTTAGTTACAAAATCATTTATTTGCTTATCGCTTACAAACAAAGGCGCTTTGACTACTGCGTTTAATTCATCATCAACCGATAGAGAAATTGTTTTTCTATTACTTTTAATTACTTTAATTTTCATCCTTTTTTGGCGCTTTCATAGTAAGACCGATTCTTTTTTTGTCAATATCAAGCGAAATAACCCAAACAGTTACAATATCGCCGACTTTGAGCACATCGCTCGGATGCTTGATATACTTATTTGTAATTTGAGAAATGTGAACAAGACCGTCTTGATGAACACCGATATCTACAAATGCACCAAAATCGATAACATTACGAACAGTACCTTTAAGTTCCATTCCGACCTTTAAATCTTCAATACCCATAACATCACTTCTGAGCATTGGTGCAGGAAGTTCGTCACGAGGGTCTCTGCCGGGCTTAACAATCTCTTTTGTTATATCGATAAGAGTAGGTTCACCGATATCAAGCTGCTTTGCGAGAGCGGATGTACCAACTGTTTCAACATACTCGGTAACAGCATTAACATTACCCTGTCTTACATCCTCGTCGGAAACATTACAGATTTTTAAAAGTTTTCTTGCAGCTTCATAACTTTCAGGGTGAACAGCAGTGTTATCAAGCACATTTTCGCTTTCCGCAACTCTAAGGAAACCTGCACACTGCTCAAAAGCTTTAGGTCCGAGCATTGAAACTTTTTTAATTTCATCTCTTGAAGTGAAAGCACCGTTTTCCTGCCTATATTCAACAATATTATTAGCAATCTTAGATGTAACGCCTGCAACACGGTTTAAAAGCTGCGCAGAAGCAGTATTTAGGTCAACGCCAACAGAGTTAACACAGTCTTCAACCACACCGTCAAGCGCCGCTGAAAGCTGATTTTGAGGCATATCGTGCTGATACTGACCTACACCGATTGCTTTAGGGTCAATCTTAACAAGCTCAGCAAGCGGGTCTTGAAGTCTTCTTGCGATAGAAATTGCACTTCGCAGTGATACATCATATTCAGGAAATTCCGTAGCCGCAAGCTTTGAAGCAGAGTAAACCGAAGCACCGGCTTCACTTACAACCATATATGTAATTCCACAGTTGAGTTCTTTAATTACTTCTGCGGCAAATACTTCTGTTTCGTGAGAAGCAGTACCGTTACCTATAGCAAACACCTCAACATTGTGCTTTTTAACAAGGTCTTTAATAATTTTCTTTGCCTGCTCAACTTTATTATGAGGTGGAACAGCATAGATAACGCTTGTGTCAAGCACTTTACCCGTTTCGTCAACAACAGCAACCTTACAACCGGTTCTATAGCCCGGGTCAAGACCCAATGTAACCTTGCCCTTAACAGGCGGTTGCATTAAAAGATGGCGGGTATTTTCGGCAAACACTTTGATCGCGCTATCATCAGCGGTTTCGGTAAGTGCATTTCTGAGTTCACGCTCGATTGACGGAAAAATAAGGCGGGTATATGAATCTTCAATAGCTTCCTTAACCAAATCGGTTGTTGGAGAATTGTCTTTAATATGAAGATTATTAAGAATAGCGAGCGCTGTTATTTTATCGTAATCAACACTTACTTTTAAATAGCCTTCTTTTTCGCCACGGTTAATTGCAAGAACTCTGTGACCGGGAACAGAAGAAACAGTTTCACTGTGTTCCTCGTACATAGCATATACGCCAAGGTCTTCCTTAGCACCTGTCGCAACCAAATTTCCGTGATTTTTAATTGAATATCTGAGCATTTTTCTGCCTGCCGGGTCATCGGAAACAAATTCAGCAATGATATCTTTAGCTCCTTGAAGTGCATCTTCAACACTTTCAACCTCATCATTAAGATATGCCTTAGCAAGTTCCCGCGGTGAACCACTGTCTTTATTTTGTGCAT
Source organism: bacterium (assembly GCA_963657005.1). GTDB lineage: Bacteria > Bacillota > Clostridia > Oscillospirales > Acutalibacteraceae > Eubacterium_R. The sequence continues at coordinate 3,571 of CAVKLC010000014.1, forward strand.
ACAAAGCGTCTGCAAGACCTTGCAAACCTTTAGCCTTAGCAACCGAAGCTCTCGTTTTTCTTTTTGGTCTAAACGGTCTGTAAATATCCTCAAGTTCTGTCAAAGTAACAGCCTTATCAATAGACGCTCTTATTTCATCTGTCATAAGCTCCTGTTCTTCGATAGAAGCGATTATCTTTTCCTTTTGTTCTTCCATATTGCGAAGATAAGTGAGCCTGTCGGAAAGTTCTCTTAAAAGTTGGTCATCAAGCGAACCTGTTGCTTCCTTTCTGTATCGTGCAATAAACGGAATGGTATTACCGTCATCAATAAGCTTAACAGTATTTTCAACCTGCCACGGTTTTAATGAAAACTCCTGAGTAATTTTTTGTAAAATATCCATAATGTATCCTTTCAAAGTTATAAATGTATTTTAGCAGATTAAATTGTAAAATAAAAGAAAAATTTATGAATTCTTATTGTAAATTTAAAATTTATTTGCTAAAATAAAAAAAGTAAAGGAGATTTGGTTATGAATTTTGAAGAACTTATTAAAGCAAGATATTCTTGCAGAAAGTTTAAAGATACACCGGTTGAAAAAGAAAAGATTGATAAAATTCTTGAAGCGGCTCTTGTTGCACCGACCGCCTGTAATATTCAACCGCAAAGAATTCTTGTTTTAACCGACAAAGAAAAAATCAAAGCGCTTGATGAAGAAAAGTGTACAAGATATACTTTTGACGCACCGCTTCTTTTTGTTATGTGCGCTGACAAATCAAAAGCGTGGACAAGGAAATATGACAACCTTTCATCGGCTGAAACCGACTGCAGTATTGTTATGACGCATATGATGCTTGAAGCAACCGAACTTGGGCTTGGCACAACTTGGGTAATGGCGTTAAACCCTGACATTGCAAGAAAAGTGCTGGGCATTCCCGATAATCTTGAAATTCTTTCATTTATGCCTACAGGTTACCCTGCCGATGACGCCGAGATAAACCCACTTCATACAAAATATATAGATATGGATGAAATGGTAAAATACAACGAATTTTAGAAGAAAAGACAATGGCTTTTTAACCATTGTCTTTTTTCTTGCTCTTTTTATCAAGTTTTAAAATGTAATTGATTATAACCGTTCCTACAACAATTCCCGTGGCGATACCGACTGTCATTATTACCGTAGCGATACCGTTATCGTAAAACATTTGCTTATCGCTATTTACTATTCCAAGCATTGTATAATAAAGCGCACCGCCGGGCAGAAGCGGAATAGTACCCGGTACGAGGAAAACATTTGACGGAGCTTTAAGTATTCTTGCACAAATTTCGCTGTAAATATAAATCATAAACGAAGCCAAAAAATTAGCAAAAAACAAACTTCCCGTCAATTTAAAAATCAAAAGATATACCGCAAAACCGGCACCGCCGCCGATTGTTGAAGCTAAAACATTTTTCTCACTAACTCTAAAATATATCGAAAAGCCGAGTGTTCCGATAAAAGCGGTGATTATTTGTATTATTTCTTGTTTCAATTTAACACACCTCCCAAAAGGAGCACACTGACTGCGTATCCTCCGGCAATGGCAACTGCGACAAACACAGCTTCAACAAAGCGGTAAAGACCTGTTACAATATCACGATTAAACATTTCCTTAATAGAATTAACAAGGAGCAAACCGGGGATGAGAAGCATAATTACGCCAATCATAACTTTGTCAACATTGTGACCAAAGCCAAAGCGAGTAAACAGCAACGCAATTACGCCCGAAACAAAACTTGCAATAAACGTGTAAATCACATTATTAATATTTCTCAGTTTAAAATGATAGTCCATAAAATACACTGCCATTCCGATTACAAAAGCAGCCAAACCGTCATAAAAATCGCCGCCGAAAAATATCGCGAAAGCGCCGGAAGCCAGCATATATCCAAGGCATTTGAGTAACGGCTTAGGTTTCGGCTTTTTATAGTTTTTTATAGAGTCAACAAGTTCTTCAAGCTTGGGAGTATTAGAACAAATATATCTTATTTGAGCATTAATTTCTTCAAGTCTACCCAAATCTGTTCCACCGAATGTCACTCTCACACTTTGAGTATAATGCGTTCCGTCAGGTGCTTTAATTGTAACTACTATCAAGCTTGTAACAGCGTATATTTCTATATTATCAAAACCGTATGCCTCATATATTCTTTTTAGTGAGTCCTCTACCCTCTTTATCTCAGCGCCTGTTTGAACATATTGCCTACCGAGTTCAAGAGTTATTTCCAAAAACTGTTCACATTCAAAATTATTCATAATCATCCCTCTGATTTAATAATATTGAAAAGAATATTATTTGTCAACATAATAAATACAAATTATTAAGAAGCAATAAAAATCATTGCTTTATTATATAAAATATGATATTATTGTGGCGATCATAGGAAAAATATAACAAACACAAATGAAACAACGCATAGGCATACTTCGTTTATAGCATTATTTTTAGCATTATATTTTTCTTAGCTTCTTACATATATACACCTTTTGACAAAACTTTCGGTGTTGAATTTCCGGCAAATAATCAAAAGATGATTGCACTTACTTTTGATGACGGTCCGAGTGATTACACTCAAACGCTTCTTGACGGTCTAAAAAGCAAGAACGCAAAAGCAACATTTTTTGTGCTCGGTAAAATGATTGCAGTAAAATGAATAAAAAACCGACTTGGTTTTAGGAGGACATTATGAAAAATAAAATTGTTTCAATATTTTTATCATTGGTGTTAGTAATATCAGCTTTCGCATTTCCTGTTAGCGCAAAAGCTGATAATTATTACATTTCAGGCTTTGATGTGTCCGAGCATAACGAGAATATTGATTTTAATGCACTCAAATCTCAAGGCTACAGTTTTGTTATGATTAGGCTTGGCTACTTCAACCGACTTGACAATAAATTTTACGAAAACATACAAAATGCGGTTAATGCAAATATCAATTTCGGCATTTATCATTACAGCTACGCATTTAACAGCGATGAAGTTAATACTGAGACAAACTTTGTTTTGTCAACATTATCTACATTGTCGCCTGAAGCAAAAGCACTTATGACATATCCCATTGCTTATGATATCGAAGATTCAACAATCAATGCAAATGCCGATAAAAACACTATTACTTCAAATGCGATTCAGTTTGTCAGCACTATGAATCAAAACGGTTATGATTCGATGATTTATTCAAACACAGACTGGTATAATAATTATATCGATACCGATACACTTAATGCTAATAATATCAAATTATGGTGTGCCGACTACACCAACACTCCGTTTACCAAAAATGATACAAAAATCGGAAATACAAATTCATTTGCATATATATGGCAATATAATGACAGCGAATATGATAAAAATGTCATTTTAATGACCGATGCAAACAACTTAAACATATCTGTTTCAACTTCTAAAATTAAATACAATGGAAAATCAAAAAAGCCACAAGTTACCGTATACAATCAAAACGGTCAAATGATACCTAATAACTATTATACAGTAAAATACTCAAACAACAAAAATCCGGGCAAAGCAAATGTGACTGTTAATTTCAGCGGCATATTCTTTGGAAGTAAATCGGCTTCATTTATAATCACACCCAAAACTCCTACGCTTAATAAACCAAAATCAAAAACAAAAAAGCAAATGACCGTTTCCTGGAAAAAAGACAGCAAAATAAGCGGCTATGAGCTTCAATACTCAACTTCTTCTAAATTTACTAAGAAAACAACCAAAACCGTTAAGCTTAGCAAAAGCTCAAAAAGCAAAACAGTCAAAAAGCTTAAATCAGGCAAGAAATATTATATAAGAATCAGAAGTTACAAAACGATTGACGGCAAAAAATATTATTCTTCTTATTCAGCTAAGAAAAACATTAAAATTAAATAACAACTCATAATTTTTTAGGCACTGCAAAACCGCAGTGCCTATTTTGTCATAGCTATATATTCACGAGGTGTGATTCCGTATTCCTTTTTAAACAGCGATATAAAATGTGACTGGCTTGAAAAGCCGAGCATATAACAAATTTTTTCGCTGTCATACCCTTCAAAAAGGAGGGTTTGCGAAAGTTCAAGCTTTTGATGCGTTATATATGAGCTTAAATTAACGCCCATTTCTTCTTTAAAAAGATGCGAAAGATAATCGCACGAAAGGTTGCAATATTCGGCAACGCTGTTAACAGTTATTTTTTCGCTAAGATTTTTATTAATATACGCAACGCATTTTCGTATATGCGGTGAATAATTAAGATTTTTTTGGTGATTACTGACTTTATTGGTAAGTTCTATTGCGGCATCAACAATTAAAGAATTAACCTTTAATTTACTATTGGCTTTGTCAACATTGCAAATGAATTCATCAGAATAACTATATGCAATATTTTCGCTCAAGCCGCCCATAATAGCATATCTGGTTGCAAGAGTAATAAAACTTACTGCCATATACTTTTGCTGTTTCAGTTCATCTTCCGACATTTGACCGACAGTAATATTTTGAATACCAAGCTGTTTCATTTCAAAAATCAGCTTTTTTAAATCACCCTGTTTAATGCAGGAAAAAAGCCTGATTTCATCACGGTAAGGTGTATGATAAAGATTATTTACAAGTGATTTTGACTGCGATTTTGCAATGTCTTTTGGTATAACTTTTATACTCATAAGTTCATCATAATTCATATAACCACCTCAATATAAGAATACAAAATATATTTTTACAAGTCAAGAAAATTTGCAAAAGCATAACTGTTTTATAATATAAAAGCTGATTTATGATATACCAAAGTAAAGAAAAATGATATTATCAAGAAAAAGGAGTTGCAAAAAATGAAAAGTAAAACCAAATATAATTTGACCGACAGCGAAATCAGACAGATTTTCAAAAATAATAATATTGAAAATATTACTGAAATCAAAGCACTTGGCAATGGGATGTTCAATGCTGTATATAACATCTGTACACCAAACAAGGAATATGTGTTAAAGGTTGCTCCAAAGCACAACCAAAATGTTATGACATATGAAAAAGATATGTTAAAAACGGAATTATATTGGTATGATAAAATAAACCAGAACACAAGTATCTCTACACCGACTATATATTTTTCTTCAATCAATAACGACAATACTATTAATGCAAACTATTTTGTAATGGAAAAAATTAACGGCGTGGAGCGAAACAAAGCAAAACTCACTTCTAATCAGAAAAACAAAATGTCTGCACAAATCATAGGTGAATTTCATAATGTAAAAAACGATAAATACGGATATATTCAAAATACGCTGCACGATAATTGGTATGACGCATTCAGAAGTATGGTTGAAAACACAATCATTGACGCTGAGAAAATGGGAAAGAAGACGAAAAACGGCGAAAAATTACTTAAATATACAGACGAATATAAAAGCATTTTACAAAACTGCGAATGTACAATGGTAAATTATGATTTATGGGATGCTAACATTATTTGCAATAAAAACAAATTCACTGTAATTGACCCTGAAAGAACATTTTGGGGCGACCCGATATTTGACTTTATCTGTATTGATAGCTTTACAAAACCGTTAATTACAAAAAAAGAATCTATCGATATGCACAATTCAATCAGTAATGTTAAAATTGAAATCAATAGAGAAAGCAAAATAAGATACGCATTTGCACAAGGTTATATAGCGCTTATTATGGAAGTTGAAAAGTATTACAGGTTTTCACCATTAAGCGAAGGATGGATATTTGATACACTTGCTTCAAATTCAACATACAAACAAGCTTTTAAGGTATTAGAAAATGAAAAATAAAAAGCTTGATATGGAAAGCAAGCCGATAAACAGTCTTATTTTAGAATACAGCATAACTGTATTTATATCACTTTTATTTTCAGCATTATATAATACTGTTGATACACTTTTTGTAAGTCGCGGGATAGGAGATGCTGCAATGGCAGGTGTATCAATAGTAAGCCCGTTTATGATGCTGCAAAGCGCATTTGCTCAAATGATTGGCTTGGGTGCAGGAACGCTTATATCAAATTATTTGGGCAAAAAAGAGTTTGAGAAAGCCGGTAACATAACGCTAAACGCAATGACTGTCTTCTATTCAGTAACAGCTATAGTTACCATTATTTGCTTAATATTTTCAAATCAAATAATTACACTTTTGGGAGCTACAAACGAAACAAAAGAATATGCCAAAAGATATTTTATAATTATAGCACTCGGCAACATTTTTTCTACCGGCTTTTCATCAATAATAAGAGCCGAAGGAAAAATGAAATATGCATTGCTGATTTGGCTGATACCGACAGGCATAAATATAATATTCGATTATGTTTTTATATTCATTATAAAATTGGGAGTAACCGGTGTGGCACTTGCAACAGTTATGTGTCAATTTACAAGTTTTTTAATGAGTATGATATTTTTTAAAAAACTAAGTTGTCAAAGATTTGATTTTAAAGAAATAAATTATAACAATATTAAAGAAATACTGTTGCTAGGTATTAATGCGCTTTTACAATCGGCAGGTTTATCAGTCATTATATTTATAATCAATAATATCTTATCAAAGGAATATGACTATACATATATAACATCATTCTCATATGTAAGCAAAATCGCTCAGTTTTCACTTGTTGCGCTAATGGCAATATCAACAGCAATTTCACCGATTATAAGCTTTAATTATTCAGCAAATTCACCAACAAGAGTAAAAAAAACAGTAAATTTATCAATGATATACTCATATGCCTGTTGTTTTTCAGAATTAATACTTCTGTTGATTTTTTTTAATAAGCTTATAATGATATTTACATTAAATAAAACCATAATAATGCAATGTAATAATATTATTAGCATACTTTCATTTTCATTGCTGTTTTTACCGCCTATATTGATTATATCTACATATTTTCAAGCGATAAAAAACAAGAAGAATTCGTTTATAATTACAAGTTTTTTATTGTTGACAACTTCAACTTTATTATTAATATTAAAAGCAAAGAACATTTGGATATCAATACCAATCGGTTGCTTTTTAACATTAATGCTTTCAATATATCTATACAAAAAACGGTTGCCTGACTGACAGACAACCGTTAATTTTATTCCTCGGTTATTGATTTGTTTACATAATCAAGCACAACATCGCAAGCACCGTCAATGCCTATTTTTGATGTGCTGATAATCAAATCATAGTAGCGTGAATCTCCCCACTTTTCTTTTGAATAATAGTTGTGGTAAGTTTTACGCTTCTTATTATTTTTAATAATCATATCTTCAACTTTAACCGGGTCGAGGTGCTCTATTGCGGCAATTCTTTCCATTTTATGATGCATATCGGAAGTTACAAAAACTTTGATGAGGCAATCATAATCGCGAAGAACATAACTTGCGCATCTGCCGAGAACCACAAACGACTCCCCTGCGCTTGCCCTTTCCTTTAAAAAGTCGAATTGCATTTGAGCAATAGTATCCTCAGGAGAATTGCTGAGACCGTCGATAGACCTTGAAAGCCAAATATTACGAGATTTTTCGTCATATTTTTTAAGCTGGTCAAGATTAAGATTTTTTTCCTCAGCAATTTTATCAATAATATTTCTGTCATAAAACGGAACATTGAGCTTTTCAGCCAAATGCTCAGCGATAACACGACCGCCTGAACCGTATTCTCTGCCGATTGAAATAATAAATTGATTTGCCATAATTTTCACTCCTTAGAAATATCTTAATTTGATTACAACCATAGCAATAATAAGAACGATAGCAGTTGCAGGAATCGCTGTTTTGCAATATTTACCCCAGCCTACAGGATGACCTGCTTTTGAAATTACGGAAGTACCTACAACATTAGCAGAAGCACCGATAGGAGTAGCACTGCCACCGATATCCGTACCTACAGACAAAGCGTATGCAAGAACACTTAATTCTGCACCGGCTGTTGTTGCCGCAAGGCTCTTAATAACCGGAACCATAGTTGCCGCAAACGGAATATTATCAACAAATGCACTTGCAATAGCGGAAATCCACATAATGATAAGAACCATAGCAAATACATTACCGCCGCAAACTTTTTCAATAAACGAAGCAATCATTTCAAGAACGCCTGTTTGCTCCAAACCGCCGACTACAACAAAAAGGCCGATAAAGAAAAGCAATGTTTTGTAGTCAACTTTTTTAAGAATTGTACCGATATGTTTAAACGAAGTAATAAGAGTAATAAGTGCAATTGCAACACCGATAAACGCAACTGTAAGTCCTGTTTGCGCATGAGTAACAAGAAGAACAATAGCAATTAAAAAAATAATTGTGCTGATAATGAAATCGGTTTTATTTTCAATCGCATCGCTCGGGTTAGGGAAAGTTGACGGGTCAATCTTTTCATTCTTATTTGCAGAGAGTTCTTTCTTAAACGCAAAGAAGAAAAAGATGATAATTGCCACAAGAGCAACGCCTGCAATAAGACCTGTGTTTGTAAGGAAATCGGCAAAACTGTAACCGAGAGCGGTACCGATAATAATGTTTGGCGGGTCACCGCACATTGTTGCCGAGCCACCGAGGTTAGCACAGAATATTTCTACCAAAACCATAGGAACAGGGCTGAACTTTAAGAGCTGAGAAAGTTCAACAGTAACAGCGGCAAGGAAAAGAATAACCGTAATACTGTCAATAAACATTGAAAGAACTGCACTCATAATCATAAAGGTTATGAGAATAGGCATAACTTTATACTTAACAGCTTTTGCTATTGTTAAGCAAAGCCAGCGGAAAAAGCCTGCTTTTGCCATGCCCTCAACCATTACCATCATACCGGCAATAAAGATTATTGTTGCCCAGTTGATGCCGCTTGAACTTTCGCTTCCTTGAGCGGAAGTATGCCAAAATTCAAGTGTAAAAATACTTTTTACATTAAGTGTTTCCATTATTGCACTTGGACTTTTCATACAAATACCAAACACAACAACTATTGTTGCAAGACCACAGCCGAGAGTTACCCAGTGGCGTGGAATCTTATCCATAATAATAAGTGCAAACATAAGCACAAATATTACTATGGCAATAATTTGTGATGCCATTTTTCTGCCTCTTTTCTATATATTATAATTATTATATTAATTTATGACATATTTTTCAAGTAAAAAAAGAATTTAAGCAAAAAATATGCACTTCGCAAGGAAGTGCACATAATAATTATTCTTGATCTTCATTTGAAGCAACCGGATGAACTTCAACTTTAATTTCATGGGTCATAAACTGGTCGGCTTTGGTGATGGTAACTGTAAGATTTTTATAATCGAACGAATACCCTACCTCGGGAATAATTCCCGTAATTTCCATTACCCAGCCGTTAACGGTAGTTACATCAAGTTCTTCGTCTTCAAGTGAAAAATACTCTCTGAAATCATCAAGAGAAGCGGTACATAAAACTTTGTATGTATTTTCGCCGAGTTTTTGGAACTCGTCAATTTCTTCATCTCGTTCGTCCCAAATTTCACCTACAATTTCCTCAAGTATATCCTCCATAGTGACTATACCCGAAGTTTCGCCGTATTCGTTAACAACAACAGCCATATGATTATGGTCGGTTTGCATATCCTTAAATAAAACATCAAGGCTTACAGTTTCGGGAACAAATACAGGCGGGAGAACAATATCTTTAAGCTTAAAGTTCGGTTCATCTTTTTTGAGAAGATAATCACAAGCGTGAAGAATACCGATAATTTTGTCACTATTTTCTTCATAAACAGGGATGCGGGAATAATTTTCTTCCTCAATTATATTCAATATTTCCTGCTCAGAAGCGTCATCGGAAATAGAAACGACCGACTTTCTCGGCGTCATAACATCTTCAGCAGTCATTTTATCAAGCTTAAATACATTTTTTATATATTCAATATCATCGTGGTCAAGCGAACCTTCATCTGCACCCGCATCAAGCATAAGAACTATATCTTCCTCAGACACCGGTTCTTCCTTTTCATGAGGGTCGATACCCACAAGGCGCAAAACGGCATTGGTAGAAATTGTAAGAAACCAAATAATCGGCTTTAACACATTCGTTAAAAATGAAATTACACCGCAAACCGAATTTGCAAGCTTCTCCTTATGTTTCATAGCAATTCTTTTAGGTACAAGTTCACCGAAAATGAGAGTGAAATAAGAAAGAATAAGAGTAATAACTACAACGGCAACAGTATTAATAATCTTTGCCTTATCGGCGGAAAGGTTGAACGCTTTAACTATAGCGCCCGAAAGACCCTCGGCAAAGTTATCAGCCGCAAAAGCGGAACCGAGAAAGCCTGCAAGGGTAATACCGATTTGAATTGTAGAAAGAAATTTAGTCGGTTCTTCAATAATTTTAAGCATCTTAACAGCTTTTTTATTGCCGTCGTCAGCAAGTGCCCTAATCTTTTTCTCATTTAAAGATATAACGGCAATCTCCGTAGCAGCAAAAAACGCATTAAGAGCAATAAGTATAACTTGTAATAAAATTTGTTTAATCATTAAATTGATTTAACCTCCAAAAAATAAAATAATATTTAGCAACAAAAATACTGCTAATTGATATAACGATAGAATTCGCATAACCGTTTACAATCACAATTATTCTTTTTTAAAGGTAAAGAAAACATTGCAAAAAAGCTACTTCGAGGTAGCGGATCCACAAAACCATCTCCTAAAATATATTAAATATAATAATATAATTTTTTAGTCGGTTAGTCAATACATAACGAAGCAATATTTTAGATATTAGACAATTATTATTTTTTTGACCACACACTAAGTTCCAAAATACCGTCTTTGCTGCCAGATAAAAACAAAATATCGCCCGACCTAAAGCAATAATCAGGTGTAATAACATCCGTTACAACCTCGTCATTTTCAATCGCAATAATATTAAGACCGAAACGCTTACGAAGATTAACTTCTTCAACACTCTTGCCTATAATATTATCAGGCACATTCATTTTGGAAACGTTTATTTTCTCGCTAAGCTGAACAAAATCAAGCATCCTCTCGGTTTCAAGCCTGCTTGCAAGCCTTATAGCCATATCTCTTTCAGGAAATACAACCTCGGCGCCGAGCTTTTCAAGAACAACGCCGTGGTCTATGCTCATCGCTTTTGAAATAACTTTAGGAATACCCATAGAAACAAGATTAAGAGTAGTCAAAATAGATGTGTCCATATGCTCACCGATACAAACAACGGCAACATCGCAGTTTTGAATACCGGTTTCAAAAAGTGTTTTCTTATCAAGATTTTTAACAAGAAATGCGTTTTCTGTTACTTCTCTTATCTCTCTGACCTTTTCTTCATTTCTGTCAATAGCTATTATTTCGGAGCCCGATTCTGCCAAATCGTATGCAAGTGCTGTACCGAATCTGCCAAGACCTACGATACCGTAAGTCATTTTATCATTTTTAGATTTTTTAAACATAATATTACCTATCCTATCGAAATATTCCCCTCAGGATAACTTACTCTTTCCCCTCTTGAAAAATACCAAAGCGTTACTATAGTCATAGGACCGAGCCTGCCTATAAACATAATAATCATCGAAAGAATCTTTGACAAAGTTGAGAGCGAAGCAGTTATACCTGTCGAATCTCCTACCGTGCCGTAAGCACTAACAATTTCAAACACAATATCTTTAAGATTAAGCTGCGGTTCAAACACAGACATCAAAAAAGAACCAACCAAAACGACAGTTACACCAAGTACAGTAACTACAGCCGCCTTTCTAAACGCATTTTTAGGTATTGAATAGTTGAATGCTTTTTCGCTTTTATTTATTGCAGCAGACTTAATACCTTGGAAAAGTACGAAAATAGTAGTCGTTTTTATACCACCTGCAGTAGAACCCGGAGAGGCACCTATAAACATAAGCACCATCATTACAATTAAACCCGCATTGGAAAAATCACCGAGCGAATAAGTTGAAAAACCGGCAGTCCTTGCAGATACGCTGTTAAAAAATGCACCGAGCCAAGTTATATTTTCAGTACATTTAAAAAGAAGTGTACCGACAACAATAAGTGCGGCACTGACAGAAATTACAACCCTTGAATGCATTGAAAGCTTTTTCCATTTAAACTTTTTTTCTCTAACTTCTTTTATTACCAGAAAACCGATACCGCCCATAATTATAAGAAAGCAAGTAACTAAGTTTAAATATACATCATCTTTAAAATTAGATAAGCTTTGGAAATTTCCTAAAATATCAAAGCCTGAATTATTAAAAGCAGCTATAGAATGAAAAAGGCTGACACCGACCGCTTTGCCAAAACTGAACTTTTTTGAAAAAGTAACAAAACTTAGTATAGCACCTAAAAGTTCAAATCCGATTGTGGTTAAAAATATTTCTTTAATAAGCGTTACTATACCTTTGCCTGAGCTTAAATTAAGAGCTTCTCTGACTATAGTTCTGTTTTTAATATTCACTTTTTTGCCCATGGCAATTATCACACCAGCGCCAAGCGAAGTCACGCCTAAGCCGCCTATTTGAATTAATACAGCAAGCATAAACTGACCGAAAGCAGTAAAAGTATTTGCCGGGTCAACACTAATAAGACCCGTAACGCAAACTGCACTTGTTGCGGTATAAAGTGCGTCAATATATTTTAAATAAACACCGTCATTAAGGCTTATCGGAAGCATTAAAATGCCTGAACCAATCAAAATCGTAATCGCAAAGCCAAATGCGATAATTCTCGCCGGCGGCTGTGATTTAATCATTTTTTTTAATTTCAAATTTAGACCGCCTCCCATTACAATATCATTAGGATATTATATATTAATAACAATTTTTTGTAAAGTAAATTGCAAAACAAAAAATCAGCTTATGCACCGCATTTTTGACAAGGTGAATATCCGTTTGAAATTAAACTTTCTCGGCTTCCCTTATATGTCTTTTTATTAGATGAACTCATTTTTTTAGCCGAATCACATTCAGGTTTATGAAACTTTTTAGTATTTGTATTTATAATAAAAGTCTGAGTATCTGTCTGAGTGGTTGAAGAAAAAGTTGAAGAATCAGCGCTGAGTTTGTTATTTCCGGTCGCATAATCTATTTCAACACCCGGTTGAACATTATAGCAATAGATATTAAAGCATATCCCCTCGCCTTTATCTTCAACAGAATATGCCTGCATATGAACGCCGCTTGCAACTAAATTATCGCCTTTAAATATCGGCGTAACTTGATAAAGTACATGATTACTTGTAATCTCAATATAATCTGCAATGTCATTTTCAAACGGCAACATACCGTCAATATTTAGGTATCTTGTACCGGTAATCAAGTTACATTCATTTGCATTTTCACCTGTGAGTTGATAGCCGATTAAATGACATCTGTTATAAAGATATTTTCCGTCGATAAAATCATATTTTGCAATTTGCCAACCAGTCGGTTTAACCGAACCGATTGCGCCGCGCTCCTCTGTAGGCATTAAATCTTTACCTACGCAGGATATTGCATAAGTACAACGACCGAGAGAATCAAGCTCACCGTATTCTTCAAAAGATTTTGCAGAAGATTTTTGTTCTTCACTAAAATCGGGAATATTATCGTCAATTTTAACATAAGGCGAATCATCATATTCTGGTATATTATCCAAAGAAAATACAGAATCTGACTGCGAAGTGGCAGTAATGTCTAAATCTTCAAAGAAATCATTGCTTTGAGCTGAACAACCCACAAGCAATATAATAGAAATTACAATAGTGATAAGTCTATTTATTGATTTCAAATTCATAAAATTCTCCCTAATTACATTTTTTAATAAAAAATAAAATTTTTTTCAAGTTTTCGACAAAGTTCGGCATAAAATACATAAATAATGTTATATACTCAACTTGAAATTTTTATTTGGAGGTAATAAATATGTTAGAATTAATTAAAGTTGAAGATGTATTTGAGGATGCACAAGTTATATTAATGTATGCAACATATGCTATCTTCAACGAAACTATCAAAAGCGTTGACATCGGAATAAAAGATGAATTCGGCGACATAACCGAAATAAAAACAGTCAAAAAATATGTAGCATAAAATAAGACTGTCAAAGACAGCCTTAATCGTGTTGATGCTTTATGTGAGCCTGCGCAATTTCAATAATATCGGTTATATGTTCATCGTCAAAACTGTAATAAACCTGTTTACCGTCACGCCTTGACTTAACAATATTGTTAGCCTTAAGCACGGCAAGTTGATGCGAAACAGCAGACTTTGACATACCGAGTGCGTCAGCCAAAGTGCAAACGCAAACTTCCCTATTATCAAGAGCAAGAACTATTTTCGCCCTTGTCGGGTCGCCGAGCACTTTAAAAAGGGTTGATATTTTATCTATTTGTTGCAAACTTAACATATTTGCATTAATATCATCTATTATTTCTTTGTCAGATGTAGCACAACTGCAATTCTCGTTTTCTGCCATTTTTACACCTCGAATGTATAACTGTATTATTAGTATTATATATTCTTTTTGTAAAAAAAGCAAATACTTTTGAAAATGATTATTGCAAACGAAAAGGTCGTACCGATTGGCACGACCTTTTTGCGTGGTTATTTGGTTTTTACCGTCTTAACTTTTGACCAAGAGGAATAAACTTTTGTAGACTTGCCGTTTACTTTCTTTGTTTTGTATGTACGAATTCTTACATAATAAGTTTTCTTGGCTTTAAGCTTTTTAACTGTAGTCTTCGTTGTCTTTTGCTTTTTGATTGTTACTTTTTTCAAGTTCTTTTTAAACTTTTTATCAGTCGCAAGCTGAATTTCATAACCCTTAACTCCCTTTACCTTTGCCCAAGTGATTGTCAACGAAGCCTTTGCGGGAGTTGCCTTTTTAACACTTGCTTTTTTCTGCTTTTTATCAACTGTTTCCTTAGCTTTTGTTGTTTTGGTTTCAGGCTTTGTTGCCACTTTTATTGTAGACTGTGTTGTATCAACCACATTCGGCTCAGTTGTTTGAGGTGCTGTTGCGGTTTGTTCAACTTGCGTTGTAGTTGTCGGCGCGAGTGTTGTAGACTCAGTCTGTGCAGGAGCAACTGTTGTTGGCGCACTTGTATTAGGTTGAGGTTGAGTTGCAGTATTAGTTGCAGGCGTCGTAGTTGGCGCAGAAGTAGTTAAAGTAGGTTCTGTTGACGGCTCAGGTACAGAAGTTGACGGTGCAACATAGTTTGAATTTTTAGTGCCGCAACCGTGGTTGCAGTATTCTGCATTGCCGCTAAAATCGTGACCGAGTTTATCAATTTTATGCCCTGTTTCAAAAACATTGTGACAAACCGAGCATACCTTATCACCGCTATAACCGTTCTCGGTGCAAGTTGCCTCTTTTATATTAACAACTACTACTGTGTGTCCCATTGCAGGAATCTCTTTTTGCGCCTCTAAAATTCCACCGCAAATCGAGCACTTTTTGCCGTCTGTAAGTCCGATTTCGGTACAAGTTGCAGGAGTGCCTTTGATTATCTCAGCAGTATGACCTTTTGCGTCAATCACCTCTTGCTCAACAATTATTTGTTTACAAACCGCACAGTGCGAACCCTCGGTTAAACCTGACTTTGTACAAGTCGGCTCAACAGCATTATCAACTATTTCCTTATGACCGAGAGCAGGTTCACCGATTTCCTCGTAAGAATAGCCGCAATTTACACATTTATGAATAATGTAGCCGGCTTCGGTACAGGTTGGTGAAACAGTAGTTGATGTGTAAGTGTGTTCAACCTTAGGAATTTCTTTACCGATTTCAATAACAGTATTACAAACAGAACATACCTTGTCGCCGGTATATCCGGTTGATGAGCAAGTTGCAGATTTTTGGTTGATAAGTTTTTCCGTGTGACCCGTTGCTGGCTCACCCATTTCGCTGTATGTATCACCGCAAACTGAACACTCATAAATAGCATATCCGTTTTCGGTGCATGTAGGCGCAATCTCGGTTTGAGTATACGAATGACCGAGAGCAGGAATTGATGCAGTGTCAACATATCCGTCAGCATTGCAAGTTCTTTGTTTTAAACCGTCTTCAGTGCAAGTCGCCTCTTTTATAACTTCCCACTCACCAAAAGCATTGTGCTGACCTTCTGCGCATGGGACAAAGTTGTAGTGAATGGTGGCATTTTTTAACCAGTAATTATCGCCAATAGTAATTTGATTCCATTCGGTTTTAGAACCGGTGTAGTATAATACATCATTCAATCTATAACAACCATCAAATGCACTATTTCCAATACTTGTTACGCTATTCGGTATTGTTATGCTTTTCAAATCGTAGCAAGAAGAAAATACATTGTTTCCAATACTTGTCACACTATCTGGTATTGTTATACTTTCTAAACTTGTGCAATAAGAAAATGCAGAATTGTCAATACTAGTCACACTATCGGGTATTGTTATGCTTTTTAAAGTTGTACAATTTTTAAATGCAGAATTTCCAATACTTTTTACGCTATCTGGTATAGTCGCGCTCTTTAAATCTTTAAAATTTTCAAATGCAAAGTCTCTAATAGTCGTCACAGTATCAGGAATAACTATATCTGTAACTAATTTGCCATTAAAATAAATATTAGTTGCGTAATAATTAGGAGAATCACCATAACTCGCAGATATATTAAGCCAATCTTCTACTGAGCCGTTATAATATAAATAAGTTAAATTATTACAATTTTTAAAAGCAGCATCACCAATATTTGTTACGCTGTCAGGTATTGTTATGCTTTCCAAACTTGAGCAATTAGAAAATGCCCCATTTCCTATACTTGTTACGCCGTTTTTTATATCTACAGATTTAATAGACGAATCAGAATAAAACGGAGAATAATAATATGTCAGCCCGTAATTAGGATAATCTTTCATTTTACCTTGACCGGAAATTACGAGTTCACCTGTTTGCGTATCGAGTGTATAAGATACATTATCACCGCAAGAGCCTGTTTGCACCTCAGCATTTGCAGACAAGCAAGCACCTAAAGATACTACTAAAACAGTTATTAAAAACGCGAGTATATTCAAAGTCTTTTTCATCACAAATATCCCCTATTATATTCAATATTTCATATAATTAATAGTAGCATAGTTTGAAATAATTTTCAACAGAGTATAAGTTACAAAAAGTTTACATTTAAGTATAAAATGACTATATAAATTAAGTCTTAGCAAAAACAAAAATACAGCAGCCTTGAAAACAAAACTGCTGTATAAAAAGTTATAATAATTATTCGGTATAATGACCTGTCGAATCGAAGCCGTCAGGTTCTTCCGGAATTACAAAAGAGCAAATAACATAAATTAATACACCGGGAACGCTTGCGGACAAAAGCGAAACTGCAACCCAAATAAGTCTTATAACCGTTGGGTCGATATTGAAATAATTTGCAATGCCGCCGCAAACTCCGGATATTTGCCTTTGCGTTTTTGAACGATATAATTTTTTCATAATAATTCCCATAGCCTTTCCGGCTACAAATAGTCCATTAAAAATCATCCACACGCCTCTCTGTAGCCGGACAAGGCGTATAGTGGGAATTTAGCCATCTCAAAATTATGCCGCAGGCAAATTTTGAGGGCAATATAATCGGAATAGTGTGATTTTTCACACTAATTATCCTTTCAAAATAAATTATATTTGCATTATAACACCTAAAGTTCACTTTAGGTCAAGTGTTTTTATTATGAATTTACAATTTTTGCGCTACTGCCGTTTTCACGCTCTTTGGTGACGATAATTTTGCTATCTATTCTTTCGCCGAGTGCTTCAACATGGGAAATTATACCTACAAGACGGTTGCCCTGAGAAAGCGAAACAAGGGCACCAAGCGCCCTATCGAGTGTCTCGCCGTCAAGAGAGCCGAAGCCCTCGTCAACAAACATAGTGTCAAGCTTTATTCCGCCGTTTGACGACTGAATTTCATCCGACAAACCAAGAGCAAGGCAGAGAGAAGCCATAAAAGATTCGCCGCCCGAGAGAGTGCCGACGCTTCTTGAAGTGCCGTTGTAGTGGTCCAAAACATCAAGGTCAAGACCTACTTGACTTCGTTTGTTTTGCGCTTCACTTCTGCGCACAAGTTCGTACTGACCATCTGTCATAGTTAAAAGCCTGATGTTTGCCTTACTGATTATTGAGTCAAAATATTTCATTTGAACAAAGGTTTCAAGCGTAATTTTTTCCTTGCCGGACACATTGCCGTTTGCAGTGTTTGAAAGAGCGCAGTAAACCAAATATTTTTTATCAAGCAAAGAAAGTGTCTTGCTGTTTTCACTGATTTTTTCCTTAATATCGCTGTTAAGCTTAATGCGGGAAAAAAGCATTTGCCTTTTATCGTCAAGTGCTTTTTGGGTCGATGTCAGCTCATCAAGTTTTGTGCTAAGCTCGGCAATATTATGGCTTTCGCTTTCTTTAAGTGTTTTTTCAAGAGCCGCTTTTTTGCCGTTTAAAACAGATAATTCGTTCTTAGCACTGTCATATGATTTCTTCGCATTTTCATATTCATTTTTTGCGAAAGACACAAGGGCTTTATATTCGTTAAGCTTTACGACTGATTTTTGTTTTGTGTCAAATTCAAGTTCGCTTTTAAGCTTTTCAAAGCTGTTTTTCTTTTCTTCTGTTAAAACTTTTAATGCTGACAAAGAAGCGTTTAATGACGAAATTTCATCTTGAAGAAGCGACAGAATTTCATTTTTTTGCGGTAACTCTTTTTCAAGAGCGGCAAGCTTTTCTTCATTTTTTTGCGACTCCGAGAGCGATTTGTTAACTTCTTCAAGCTCGGTTAAAACAGTTTCTTTCAGTTTCTTTGCGTTTTCGATAATATCGTTTTCACTGTCGAAAAGCTTTTTGCCGATTTCCCTAACAGAAGTGTCCAAAGCGCCAACTATAGATTTTTGGCTTGCCGATTTTTGCGACAACGAATTTGCCGTTTCATTCGCTTTGTCGGCAACGGTTTTGGCAAGTTTAACATCTTCTTCACTCGGTGAAGAAGAAAGAAGCGTTGCAGGGTTTGGGTGGGAAAGCGAGCCGCAGACAGGGCACGGTTGCCCCTCTTCTAACTTTTGTGCCATTATACCTGCCTGAGCCGAAAGGAAAGCGTTGTTTTTGGCATTATAATCTTCGCTCGCAATTTTCCACTTTTCAATAGCTTCCTGCGTTTCTTTTTTAAGAGTATCGAGAAGTAATTTTTGTGCCTTATATTCCTGATATTTGGTTGAAAGTTCTTTTAAAGCGCTTTTGGTCTTATCAAGTTCAAAAAGCTTTGTTTTATACTTTTGAGCAAGCAGCGATGAATCTTTAAGCTTATCCTTTTCGGCATTTTTTTGTTCAATTTCCTGCTGCAATTTTTCAAGTTTTGTTTTGGAAAGTTCAATTTGGCTTTGAGTTTTTTCCGTTTCTTTTTGCTTTAAAATCAAAAGTGAAGAAATATCTTCAAGTTCATCAAACTTAGTCATTTTTTCTTCAAGAAGGCTTACTTTTTTTGAAATGTCTTCGCTTTCGTCAAACTTCTTTTTTGAAAGTGTAAGAGCAGTTTCAAAACTTGACAATTTTTCTTCACACTCTTTTATTTTCGCCTGCGTTTTTTGATAATCTTCTTTTGCATTTTGGTGGCTTTTTTCAAGCGTGATTTCGGACTTTATAAGCGTTATTTTATTTGAAGTTTCGTCAAACTTTTCGTCGTATTCTCTCTTTAATTCGGTATCATTTTCAATAAGCTTTTCGGTTAAAAGGATAATGTCGTCAGTGAGCATTTCACCGTCTTTCGCTTTTTGAATTTCGTAATAAAAAGTACTGTTTTCATCACTTGAAAGCTGATTGATATACTGCGCCGTGCTCTGCTTTTCAAGCTTTCTTTGCTCGCATAAATCAAAAAATTGCTGTTTGATTTTTTCTTCAAAAACTTTATACGATTCTGTTTTAAAAATCTTTCTGAAAATATCTTTTCTCGTGTTTGTATCACAGTCAAGAAGTTTTCTGAAATCACCCTGAGCTATCATTGCAATTTGCGAAAACTGGGTATGGTCAACGCCGATAATTTCTTTGATTTTATCGTTAACTTCGTTCACTTTCGTAATTGCCGTGCCGTTTGGCAAAATAAGCTCTGCATTGGCAATTTGTTTTGTAAAACCGTCGCCCCTCTTGGCAGGTCTCAAGTATTCCGGGTTTCGCTTAACATCATAAATTTTGCCGTCGTATTCAAAAATCATTCTTACAAAAGTGGGAGTGTCGGCACTCGCATACTTTGAACGAAACATATTGGTTTGGCGCACTTCACCGCTCGCACTGCCGTAAAGAGCAAAGCAAATTGCGTCAAAAACAGTCGTTTTACCGGCACCCGTGTCACCCGTGATGAGATAAAGCCCACTTTTTCCAAGCTTTTCCATATCAAGGCAAACTTCGCCCTTGTACGGTCCGAAAGCGGACATCACTAATTTTATCGGTCGCATTGCTTGCCCTCCCATATTTCTTTAATAAGCGATGACAAAACAGCCTCCTGCTCATCGCTCGGCTTTGTACCGTTTTGCATTTCGTAAAGTTCGTCGAAAAGTTCAAGCGGTGATTTGTTTCGGCTTGCGGTTGCGCCAACCGTTGTTACCGCTCTCGTTCTTTTATTGTCGTAATCAAGTTTCATTATATTTTTGTAAACCGTACGAAGCTTTGAAAGTGCGTCGGCAACATCTTCTTCGTTCGTTAAAGTAATATGAAAATAGTCTTTATCCGTATTCAAATTTTCATAAAAGCTTTTTGCCATGATTTCGTCGTACTCGCCCTTAATTTCGACCATATCACGCATAGGTATAAGCGGAATTTGAGTGATTGAAACATTGCCCTTTTCTTTCATTTCAACTACAGTTACGCTCTTATTATGCCTACATTCCGAGAAAGAATATTTAAGCGGGGTACCTGAATACCTAACCGTTTCACGAACTAATTTTTGCGGTGAATGAATATGACCGAGAGCGACATAATCAAAGCTGTCATAGGCGCAAACATCAACATTATCCGTTGCGCCAAGAGATATTTCCTCGCTGTCGCTTCTTATTGCGCCTGTGACAAATTGGTGGGATAAAATTATGTTTCGCTCGTTTTCATCAATATCCATATGCTTTATTGCAACTTTTATTGCATCGGTATAGCTGTTTATTTCTTCATCTTCAAATTGAAGTTTTACATTTATCGGCTTAATAAACGGGAGCATATAAATATTGACTTTCCCCCATTCGTCCTCAAGCGTATGCCTTTTTATCTCGCCGTTATATACGGGAGAGATGAAAACATTGCTTTTTTCAATAAAACGATAGGCAAACGAAAGTTTTTCGGCGCTGTCGTGATTGCCCGAAATGATATATGTTTTTACATTCAGTTTTGATAGCCTGAAAATAAATTCATCAAAAAGGTTAACCGCTTCGTTTGACGGTTGTGACTTGTCATAAATATCGCCACTGATAAGAACTGCGTCTGCCTCCTCTTTTTCAATAATCGAAAGTATTTCAAGAAGAATATATTTTTGTTCCTCAATCATTGAAAACTCGTTTACGCGCTTGCCTATATGAAGGTCGGACAAATGTATAAATTTCATAATCACACCACTCTTTAGTTGATACTTTAATTATATAGGCGAAATCGGTTTAAGTCAATATTCACTTTTTATAGTATAAAATCATCAAATATCCATTTTCACTTGCATTATTTTATTAAAATAAGTATTATATAGGAGCACAAAATTCACTTTTTAAAATTATACTAAAAAGGAGAAGGAATATGAATTCATTTCTTTTTACAAATGATGAGGAAAAAAAGCAAGCCTTAGCTTCTCTCATCTTTGCAAAAAAGCTCGGACTTATTGATGATGATAGCCTTGACGGTGTTAAAAAGCGCTGTGAAGAAGAAAACGAGAAAAGAAAGAAGCAGCTTGAAAGAAGCGAAACCGTTTACGGTCTTACTCATTTTTCACTTCCTGCCTACCTTGACTATGAACTTACAAGGCTGAAGCTTGACTTTGTAGGCGAAACGGACAAGGTTAAGAAAGTATACAGCTTTCCTGAAATAACGAAAAAAGAAAAAAGAGCGTATTACAAAAACAACAAAGATTTGTTTACCCGCTACAACAACGGCGACCGCTTTTTCTTTTTCGAAGTTAAAACAGTTATTGACAAAAAAATAAGAGAGGAGCAATATGATGCAGAAATCGAAAAAATACTTTGTAAGCTCGATTAACGGAAATGATGAAAACGACGGTTTGAGCGAAAGCACCGCGTTTAAATCACTTGCAAAAATCAATGAGCTTGAAATTAATGCAGGCGATGAAATATTGCTTCAAAAAGGCTCTGTTTTTGAAAATGAGTTTTTGCACCTAAAAAACTGCGGCAATATAAACGGTGAAAAGATAGTTATATCAAGTTTTGGTGACGGAGAAAAGTTCCCTCACATCTGCACAAACGGCAACGGCGTTTGGTATCAAGATTACGGAGTTGAGCTTGACTATTCGGGTCATCAATACAAGGGCGATGTTTCATCATCAATTCTTCTTTACGATGTTGAAAATGTTGTTATAAAAGACATTGAAATAAGCAACAAAGAGGAATACACCGATGCCGAAGCTTACAGTGCGCCAAACAAGATGGACAGAACGGGTGTGGCTGTAGTGGCTCAAAACAGAGGCACGCTTCATTCAATCACGCTTGACAATTTGTTTATTCACGATGTTAACGGCAATGTTTACAACAAGCATATGAATAACGGCGGAATTTATATGACTGCATTTAAGCCTGAAAATGAGGAAAAAACAGGCATTGCAAGGTACGACGGTGTTACGGTTGAAAACTGCTATGTTAAAAATGTAAGCCGCTGGGGCATTGCGGTAGGTTATGTTTATAATCACGACAATTTTGCCACAAAAGAGCTTGAAGCCGAAACATTTAAAAAGTACGGCAATGAAAACATTGTGCTTAAAAACAACTATGTTAAATTTGCAGGCGGTGATGCAATTACACCTATGTATGCGTTAAATGCACTTGTTGAGCACAACACTGCCGATTCCTGCGCAACCGAGATGAACGACAGAATTTACAAATATCCCGAAAAAAGAGCCGGCAAAGTTGCTGCTGCCATTTGGCCGTGGAAGTGCAAAGACGCTCTTTTGAGATACAACGATGTTGTTGATACAAAGCTTAACCAAGACGGTATGGCTTATGACGCCGACTCGGGTGACGGCACAAGATATGAATATAATTACTCACGCCTTAACGAGGGCGGATGTATGATGTTTTGCTTGCAGCAAGCGGTTCACAGTTTCTTTGAAAACAACCTTAGCGTTGACGATTTGAGCGGAACTATGACCCCAGCGAGCAACCCTGACGGTTATGTTGCAAACAATACATTTTATGTAAGGCAAGGTGTTCCTTTTGTAAGAAAGAGGATGCACGGCAAAATGACAAAAGTAAACAATAAAATCATTAAATTATAAAGCGAGGTAAAATATGACAAACGCAAAAGGCAGAGTTACCATTCCTACCGATATGGATGTGGTAAAAGAAACACTTGAAATTATGGACGAATGGGGCGCAGACGCTATCCGTGACTGTGACGGTACAGAATTCCCGCAGGAGCTTCGTGACACAGGCGCTAAAGTTTACGCAACCTATTATACAACAAGAAAAGATAACGACTGGGCAAAGGCTAACCCTAACGAAATTCAGCAGATGTACATTATGACCAAGTTTCACACTGCTGTTGAGGATACCCTTTCAATTCATCTTATGGACCACCTTTACCCTGATATGCTCAAGGTTAATAACCACGACGACATTACAAGATGGTGGGAAGTTATTGACAGAACTACAGGTAAAGTTGTACCTACTGATTCTTGGAGTTATGACGAAAAAAGCGGCAATGTAACAATTCACGGCACTAAGCTTTTCCACGAATATACAGTAAGTTTCCTTGCATACATTATGTGGGACCCGGTACATATGTACAACGCTGTTGTTAATGAATGGGATGTTGAACCTCAGATTACTTTTGATGTTCGCCAACCAAAAACAAGAGCACATTCGCTTGAAAGGCTTCGCAAGTTCCTTGACACTCACGAATATGTTGATGTTGTAAGATTTACAACTTTCTTCCACCAGTTCACTCTTATTTTTGATGAACTTGCAAGAGAAAAGTTTGTTGACTGGTTCGGCTATTCCGCTTCCGTCAGTCCATACATTCTTGAACAGTTTGAAAAGGAAGTAGGTTACAAGTTCCGCCCTGAATTCATCATTGACCAGGGTTATATGAACAACACTTACAGAATTCCGTCAAAAGAATTCAAAGATTTTCAGGCTTTCCAAAGAAGAGAAGTTGCAAAGCTTGCTAAGGAAATGGTTGATATCGTTCACGAATACGGCAAGGAAGCTATGATGTTTATGGGTGATCACTGGATAGGTATGGAGCCGTTTATGGACGAATTCGCTTCTATCGGTCTTGACGCGGTTGTAGGCAGTGTCGGCAACGGCGCTACTCTCCGTCTTTTCAGCGATATTAAGAATGTTAAATATACCGAAGGCAGATTTTTACCATACTTCTTCCCTGATGTATTTTGCGAGGGCGGCGACCCTATTAAAGAAGCTAAGATTAACTGGGTAACTGCAAGAAGGGCTATTTTGAGAAGTCCTATTCAGCGTATCGGCTACGGCGGATACCTTAAACTTGCGCTCAAGTTTCCTGACTTTGTTGAATATATCAAGTCTGTTTGCGATGAGTTCAGAACTCTTTATGACAACATTCAAGGTGTAACACCGTACTGCGTTAAAAAGGTTGCAGTGCTCAACTGCTGGGGCAAGATGCGTGCTTGGAGTAACCATATGGTTCACCACGGTCTTTACTACAGGCAAAACTATTCATATTTCGGCGTTATTGAAGCGCTCAGCGGTGCTCCGTTTGATGTTTCGTTTATAAGCTTTGACGATATTAAAAATGACAAAGATTTCTTAAAGCAGTTTGATGTTATTATAAATGTAGGCGACGCAGACACTGCTCAGGGCGGCGGCGAATACTGGGCAGATGAAGAAGTTATTACCGCAGTTAAGTCATTCGTTTATAACGGCGGCGGCTTTATCGGTGTCGGCGAACCGGGTGCTCACCAGTGGCAGGGCAAGTTCTTCCAGCTTGACGATATCCTCGGCGTTGAAAGAGAAAACGGACTTACACTCAACACCCGTCGTTACAACACAGAAGAACATCGTGACCACTTCATCCTTGAAGATACAAACGGCGGCGATGTTGACTTTGGTGAGGGCAAGAAGAATATTGTTGCTCTTGAAGACACAACAGTTCTTGTTCAAAACGCAACTGAGCTTCCGTTTGCAGTAAGGCACGCAGAAGAAGTACAAATGGCAGTAAGAGAGTTTGGCAAGGGCAGAGGCGTTTATATCAGCGGTCTTCCATACAGCTTTGAAAACAGCCGTGTACTCTACAGAGCAGTGCTTTGGAGTGCTAACGCAGAGGATGAGCTCCACAAGTGGTATTCAACCAACTACAATGTTGAGGTTCACGCTTATGTTAAAAATGGCAAATACTGCGTAGTTAACAACACCTACGAGCCGCAGGATACCACCGTTTATGTAGGCGACGGTTCATCATTTGACCTTCACCTTGAATCGAACGAAATTAAGTGGTATGAAATTTAATAGGTTTAAATAAAGCAAAAGACAGTACCCCCTGCCAAGATTAGCACTCCGAGTTATTTCCGATACAGTAATTTTATTAAGTGATTTCTTTTCCTTTAGTAATTCAAAGAATGTTTCTTCGATAGCTTGCTTAGATTTAGTTATTCTTCTGTCTGTCATATTTTTAAGTTCGCTTTTAATAATTTAGAAAGTGAAGAAAAATATTCAAGATATATGGATAAACTGCATTATGTTCATGTAAAAGCAAATATGTATAAATACAAATATTTTGTCGGTACAATAAACGGCAAGATTGTTTCTGCTACTTTGTTGCAAAATCCCAATGCAAGGAGAGTAACGATTTTTGACTATATTAAAGCAGGCGGAGTGGGTCTGCTGTTTCCCGTAGGCTTTAAGTCGCTTATAAAGTTCTTTGATATATCGGAAGAATCTCATAAACCTTGCGAAAGATATAAAGCTGCTTGGTATGTGGAATTATTAGCGGTAAGCAAAAATCATAAGGGGCAGGGACTTGGAATCGGTATGTTGAATGACTGTTTAATTCCGTATATCAAATCGGAAGGCAGAACACAGCTTGCATTGGTTACAAATACCAAACAAAATTGTAAATTCTATAAGAAGAATGGTTTTGATATGTTTGACGAGACAGTGCTGAAAATGAATAATAAGAAGGTTAATAATTATTGCTTTATTCGTAATCTCTAAAAAACATATTTCACCAAAAAAGCCAGTGCTTTGGCATTCACCAAGCACTGGCTTTGCAATATTCACTTAACAAATGCATAATTAGCAAGAGCACAAATTATACTAATTGCCAAAAGTACCAATGCATTAACAGCATGACCTTTTTTTTGGTTGGCAAGAAGCGCAAAAAATTCCCTTACAAAAGCATTCGGCCAAAAATACCATTTTGTTTTGCTACCGATGCCCTGAGCATTCAAGCCCGCTTGATTTGCATAAATCCCGGAACGTAAAATATGATAATTCGTTGTTGAAAAAATCACATTTTTTCCGCAGCCGTCCTTTTCAATCAACGCTTTTGAAAATTTCATATTTTCAAGCGTACTGGTGGATTTGTTTTCAACCAAAATGTTATCCTCGCTGACGCCTTGGCTCATTAAATAAATTTTCATCGATTCAGCTTCGGAAATACATTCGTCGTCGCCTTTTCCACCGGACGGCACAAATTTCGGCATTTTACCCGTTTTTTCATATTGTTCTTTCGCAAATTGCAATGCTCTGTCAATTCTGCCGCGAAGTAGCGGTAAGGGCTTGCCGTTCTTTGCAATGGCGCAACCAAGAATGATAATGTAATCCTTGTTATAGTCTGGTTTGAGTTTGGTGGATTTTATGCTTGAAATAATTGTTCCCAAAAGCAAACATTCAACATAGCAAATTAAACTTGTTAAAAACATAGGAATGGCATAATCAAATATAACTATTTTGCTGTGCCCTTTTGCATAGATTTCAAATATAATATTCTTGTAAATAACATCCCAACCAAAAACGCTGGCGATTGCAGCAGCAATCAAAACAAAGCTTAAAACCGAACCCAAAATATTTTTTATTGTTTTCCCCTCGTGGCGAATAAGCGAAATATTGCTAAGGCTCATAAACAGGAAAAACACAATCATAAACGGAAATATAACAATGAGAAAGAAGCTTGCGGTTTGTGAAATGTTATTCAAAAAAGTTTGAAAAAAGCTTACATTGGCATCATTGATAAATAACGCATTGATTGAAAAAGCAAGCATTATCACCATAAAAATACCGCCGCCGAGCAAGCTTGCGCTTTTGTATGAATATAAAATCTTCTTTCTTATGCTCAAATAATATTTTATTGTTAACACCGTAATCACGACTTCAATGAAAATTATCGCCGCTATTATCAGGGTAGAATATTTGTTTAAAAACTCCATTGTAATTCCTCTTGTTAATGTATATACTTATTTAATTGATGAACGCGCAAAAGTAAACAGCCGCCAGTGCTCACAGCCCTTTTTTTGGTGTATAGTGTTCTTAAATTCCGGTGCATTTATTTGAAGCCACAATATATTCTTTCAAAAAATATTTGATATGTTTATCGCTGCTTTTATAATAAAACCCGTATTCAATATTTTTAGTACCTTTTATCGGGATGCAAACTAACTCTTCGGATTTCGAAACCAAATAGCCCGGCAGCACAGCAATTCCGTAACCACATTTGGCAAGCAACGCACTCTCTTTTTCGCTTTCGCTGACGACGTGAGTGCGATCTTGCAAGTGAAGAGCTAAAAATTCCTGCAGTTTATTTCCCTTTATAAACGGAATGTTCTTCGGTGACAGCATAATCAGGTTTTCCTCCGTCAGCTGTCCCAATGAAATTTCACTTTCATTTGCAAGCGGATGAATATGCGGCATTAAAGCATAGCTTTCAAGCTCGAAAAGCTTTTTATATGTTCCCTGATTTGATAAATCACCGGTTGCGATTGCGATTTCCAACTGCTGATTTTCATAAAGATTTTTCAAATCAAAAAAATCCTTTGCAATAATTTTCGGCTGCACATAAGGAAACAGCACTTTGATTTGCTTTAATATCGGCTCGATTTTTTCAAACTCATTTTCGCTCATGCAGCCCACGCGAAAAATAACGCACTGAGATTTATCGTGATTTTGAAATCGCTTTTTTGCATCTTCCATTTTCATATAAATATCTTTTGCGTCATAATAAAATTTTTCGCCCTGTTCTGTAAGCTTAACTATGCGAGAATTTCTGTAAAAAAGCTTTATGCCGAGCTCTTCCTCCAAATTTTTAATATGATGAGTAACCGTAGGCACCGATAAATACAATGCCTCTGCCGTTTTTGTGAAATTAAGCCTTTCAGCCACATAAATAAAGCACTGAAGCTGCTGCGAAGTCATAATCTGCGCTCCTTTAACAATTATATTTTTATTATAACAAAAATGGCTTTTTAAATCAAGCATTAGCTTTTATCTAACGCTATTTATTTATTTGTAATTCTCTATTGCAGTTGTTTTTGTTATAATTTATGTACAATAAAGATATAGGGAGTGAGCATGTGAAAGAGCAAAAAATGGCAACAATGCCAATAAATAAATTGCTGCTCAATATGGCTGCACCGATGATTTTATCCATGATAATAGGCGCACTTTATAATATTGTAGACAGCATTTTCGTTAGCAATTACAGTGAGGATGCGCTGACGGCAGTTTCCCTTGCGTTTCCAATACAAAATATTATCGTGTCGCTCGGAACAGGCGTTGGGTAGGCGTTAATTCCCTGCTTTCCCGCCTACTGGGAGAAAAAAAGCAAAAGGAAGTTAACAAAACCGCCGCAAACGGGCTGATTTTAAGCGTTATCGCGTATTTGATTTTGCTTTTGTTTGGCATTTTCGGCATAAAATGGTTTTATAAAATTCAAACAAGCAACAACGCCATATCCGAAATGGGATATTCCTATCTTTCGGTTATTTGCATATTTTCGTTTGGGCAAATAATTCAGCTTGTGCTTGAAAAACTGTTGCAATCAACGGGAAGAACGAGCTACACAATGATAACCCAAATATTGGGAGCAGTTATAAATATTATTCTTGACCCGATTCTTATTTTCGGCTATTGGGGTTTTCCGGAGATGGGCACAAAAGGTGCAGCCGTTGCAACGGTTGTGGGGCAAATTGCCGCAATGCTGCTT
This sequence comes from bacterium, assembly GCA_963657005.1. Classification (GTDB taxonomy): domain Bacteria; phylum Bacillota; class Clostridia; order Oscillospirales; family Acutalibacteraceae; genus Eubacterium_R. The sequence continues at coordinate 32,933 of CAVKLC010000014.1, forward strand.
GGCATAATTTTTAATTTTAAATTTAATAAAGATATAAAATTTTCTTTCAAATATGCAAAGCTTGAAAAAAAATATGTTAAAAGCATTTGCAGGGTGGGCATTCCTGCCGGGATAACACTATTTATCAGCAGCATAATGTCTTTCGGAATAAACAAAATTTTGCTCGGCTTTTCAACAACCGCGTCAGCCGTTTTCGGCGCATATTTTAAATTATATACATTTGTTTCAATGGCGGCATTCGGGCTTAACAGTGCATTGCTTTCGATTGTTGCATTTAACTTAGGTACAGGAAAATTTGACCGAATTAAAAAATCAATAAAATTAAGCGGCATATATTCAGCCTTAATCGGCGCAATCGGCTTGGTGCTTTTGCAGGCTTTACCAAAGCAAATTATGCAGGCGTTTAATGCATCTGCCACAATGAGCGCGATCGGTGTGCCGGCACTGAGAATCACAAGCTTAAGCTTCGTTTTTGCCTGCGTTTCGATTATGGCTTGCTATGCTTTGCAAGGGCTGGGCATAGGCACGCCAAGCATGATTATTTCGGCGGCAAGGCAAGTTATCGTTCTTTTACCTTTGGCCTATCTTTTAGGCAAGGCAATCGGGGTTGTCGGCGTTTGGTGGGCGTTTCCGATAACGGAGCTTGTTGTTATGATAATAGCACTTGTACTTCTAAAAAAATCAACAGCCAAAGCGGCGAAAACAAAAAAAGAATAAAAAACAGTTGGCTAATATAATAAAAAAACTGCAAGGCTTTCGAGGTATTCCTGCTTGTCGTAGCCGTATTCATTGTCAATATATGTGTCCTTGTATGTGTTAACCAAATCAAGAAGAACAATAGGCAAATCTTGTGAATTATCGCTTGAAATAAGATTACCAAACATTTCTTCCATTTCATTAGACAAATCATCAAGCAAAATGCCGTCGTCGGTAATATTAATCTTACCTCTTGCGGCATTTCGGTACTTGCCGTAACTGCCATAATAATATGCAACTTCCGATTTCTGCTTATCCGAAAGCTTGATTTTGGTATTTTTCAAATAATCAAGCATTTCCTGTTCTTGCTCAGTCGGTTGATATTTTTGTTTTCTTTCGTTATCAACAAGCTTTTCGGCAAGATTATATGCGGCATTGTATAATTGAGCTGAAGTATCAAGTGTGTGCCAGCTTTTCATATCTTCAGCTACTTCAACACCGGTCACACGAGTAGGTGTAAGCTTTTTAATATTTCTGCCTGCCGCAAGCAATGCATTTGTGCTCACTTCTCTGCCGTTGGTAAGTTCAAACTGATGTTTTAACAGTTCGTTAACCTCTTTAAGGTGCTTGTTTTCACGCTTTAGCTGTGAGTAGTCGGAATAGTCTACATCACGGGAAAACAATGCACTTTCACCTATATTACCCTCAGGGCGGCTACTATATCCGTAATGTTTTAATACGCTTTCAGGAAGTATGTCAGGAAAATAATTATTGACATAATCAAGCAAATTGGATATACTGATTTTAGAAGTAGTAAGAGCTGCACCGTTTATCGGTCGAAACTCTGGCTCGTTAAGAGCGGCTACTTCTTTTTTTGCGTTCACTGCATACAATACATCTATTGATTGAATTTCATTATTATGCCTATTCACCACAAAAGAAACTACATAGGGTTCATTATCATTGTTTTTAGCTATGCCAATTAGAGCATAGCTATTTTCTATATACTTGCTTCTTGGAACAAGTTCGTTAATTCTAATTGAATTTTTAAGTATACTTCCAACATTAATAACAACCGGAGCATTTATACTAAGTCTTCTATCAAGTGAATGTCTAATTGCAGACTTTGAAACAATAATATCTGTTTTAATATCATCAACATATATTACTGCATTTCCGTTTTCATTCACCCTGCCGATTTTCTTAGCATTATTAATAGCAGTTTCAATTATATTTTTCCTACTAATCGAATTTGCTTTGTAATCAATACTATCATCAATTTTTGTAATCTTCATATCCGGCTTTTTAGTGAGTTCTTCATACGAATAATCAACATCACAAGAAAACCTAACATCTTCATTTTCTGTCGGTGTGAGGTTATCGGCAAGTTTAATTTGATTAGAATTAAAAGCTATAAATTCTTCATCACCATTATTCACACCGTCATAACCAAGGCTTTCAAGATATTCTCTTGCTTTAACCCCTGCATTATTTTGACCTTGAAATTTGCGTAGCGCCTTATATCCCACCTGCTCGCTTGCCGCGTTCGTAATATTGATATAATAAGCGTTGACATTACTGCCATAGCCTTTGGCGTCAAGTTCCCAAGGGCTGAAGAACATTCCTTGAATATCCATATTTGCCCTGCCTTTGGTTTTGTCAAAAACAGTGAAGTTTTCGGATGTACCGTGGTATACCGTACTTGTCTAATTTTTCATCAGAATTAATATCAACATCAGCAAATTTTCCAAGAGTTACGGAATTTTTTATTTTATTTTCAACTTCAACACCGTTTTTGAGATTTTCGCTTACGGCGTAACAATAGGCACCGGCTCAGTTATCGGTGCCGGCAGCGTGGTAAAGCACGACATCTCTCCCGGAGTTGTTGCGGCAAGCGTTCCTTGCAAAATAATTCGCCCGATTACTGATGATGACAAAATTCTGCAATCGCAAATTTTATTTTTACAGCTGCCTCAATTTGCGTATTATTATTGACTTTTGGGCGTTTTCTTAATATAATATATTTTGATTATAATCATTCAAATATTGCAACAAGCACAGGAGGAAAAATAATGTTAGCGCTAAATATTTATTCGCTTGTTTGTGCATGCATCGGCTGCGGCTATGGTATCTCCATTTTGCTGAAATACAAAAAAACTCCGCCGCTGTATTTTAAACTGCTGGTTTTTGCTATTGCAAGCCAGGTTTTCACTCGTGCATTTTACACCGTGGCATTGCTTTGCTACGGCGATGAGCCGAAAACAATATTCAACATCGGCTTTTTGGGCTTCGGCACATTTTTCATGTTTATTTTCTTTGTTAATGTTGGTGCAATAGACAGCCTTGTGGATTCGAAAAAAAAAAGATTTACGAAATACAGGCTCATACCTGTTATTTTGCCAACCACAGAACTTGTTATCGCGCTTATTGCATTGTTTTCCAACCACGCTTCCCTTTCCATTCGCATTATTTACATCCTGCTTTCTCTGCTTGCAGGCGCAGCAGGATATTTTAACCTGAAACACTTGATTATTTTTGACATTAAGGACGGCATAGTTGATTCAATACGCAAATTCAACCTGCTATGCATTTTGTTGGAAATTCTTATTCTTTCAGAGGTGGGACTGTATTGCTACAGCCTTGAAAGTCTAACAATCGTTGCCGAAATTTTGATTGGTATTTTATATGTTCTGTTCCTACCTATCCTATATAAGGGGGTAAAAAAATGGAATCAATGAGTTATATATTATTCGTTTGCATTGCCGTGCCGGTTGGGCTTATGTTGCTTCCGATTGAGCGAAAATCGCGCAAGGTTATTTTGGCGCTGCTGATAGGTATGTTTTGCTGCTTATTCGTAAGCGAGGTAAACGGTCTTTTGCTGCGACTCACCAAAAGCACGACCCTTTATTTCACCACAAATGTTACACCAATTACGGAAGAAATAGTTAAAATTTTGCCTGTTTCATATTACGCCGTTGTTTTTATGGACAAAAAAAAGGCAATCACAAAAGAAAACAGAATTTCAATAGTCACCATTGCATTTGCAATCGGCGTTGGCTTTGCAATGCTTGAAAATGTGATTATTTTAATTCGACATATAAACACGGTAAATATGCTGTTTGCAATAATCAGAGGATTCAGCACGGGCGTTATGCACAGCATATGCACATGCTTGATTGCAAACTTTATTCCTTATATTTACACCAATAAAAAGCTTTATTATTGCGGCACACTCTGCACATTTAATTTGGCAGTCGTGTTCCATTCGGTATTCAATCTGCTTGTTGAGGCAGATTCGGGTGTTGCAAACAATATAGGATATATGTTGCCTATAATTGTTTATCTTATTTTAAATCTCTTTGTTTTAAAATCATTTTCATCATACAGAAAAAGAAAACACATCGCAAATGTCGAAACCGCCGCAACGGACAACTGTGATTTCTCGCCTGCTTCGGGCGTCGAAACAGCTGAAACAGACATTGCAGAAAAAAAACGGAGCAAGCAGTCTTCAGACTGCTGAAAGCAACGGCATCACCGAATCGCAATCTGTTTCCAAAGACGAAAGCACAACAACGGCTTAATTCACTTGATTTTAACAACAAAAGAAACGGCTATGAAATATTAGATTTCATAGCCGTTTCTTTTGTTGTGCGGATATATTACTTATGATAAATATATCTTCTTTGATTTTCCTTTGCGTTGTCAAACAACTTTTCAGACACTATTGCACCATACTGATCTGCAAAATCCGTGGTATAAGTGCTCGGCAATGTGCCGTCGCCCAGGGCAATCTGAGACTGCGGCACGCTGCATTTTATAGTTGCCTTAGAATCGTAATATGTGGAAGACACATAATCCCTTGTGGTGTTCACAGCAACAGAATTAAGCATAATTTTATCAAAATAAACCACAAGCTTTTCACCGCTCATATTCAGCTTAACATCAACCTTAGTAATAATGCCAGGCACCCAAACTGAAAAGCTTGTTTGATAACCGTTATCATCATACCTTTGGAAGCACTCCAAATATTTTTGATTAAGATTTCTTTTTAAGCTGTCGCTGTATGCCATATCGAGTTTATAGGTTTTATTGCTGCCGTAACCGTTTTGGTCAATATAACTGATTTCAAGATAAAACACCTCAACCTCGTCATAATCAGCATCTCTGAGATTGATAGGATTATCAACTTGGCAATTGAAAGTGTATTTATACATACTTTCCTCATCGTCGTGAGCGTAATACTGATTTATATCGCCGTCTGACACGCCAATACATTTTTGAAGCACGGATAAATCGATTACCGCGTTATATTGGTCTTTAAACTGACCGGCATACTCACTGCCCGAAGCATTTTTTGTGATACTTTCCATTTCCTTTTCGGTAAGGAAATCATCATTTGCCTGAAAATAAGACGAATTTGCTTGGTCTATCATCGACTCTTCCATAGAGCAATAGATATTAGCAGTTGAATCATTATATGCAGATGATACATAATCCGTGTTGCTGTTTATCCTTTTATCATTGCAATAAATGCTTTCAATGGTAAAGGACAAACGCTCACCGCCATCCATATTAAGCTTAATAAACATTCTGTTCAATTTACCGGGCAGAGTTACATTAAAGCTGGTGTAGCATGAATTATCATTTGAGCGAATGAAATGTTCATTTAAAAAATCCGAATTTTGATTGCTACTGCCGTTCCACGACATATCAAATTTTTTAGTTTTTTCACTGTCATATCCATTTTTACCGTTGTAATGATACTCAAAAAATAAAACATTTACCGCATCCCTATCCATATCATTGGAATTACACGGATTATCAACCTTTACATTGACTGTGTAAACATATTGTCCTGCCGACTGCGACTCGTCTGCCGCATATACAGGAAAGGAGCACAGCAAATATATGAGTACCAAGACACAAATCGCACAGAATAACGCTTTTGCTTTTTTCATATCTTACGCTCCTTTCATATAAACATCATAAGCGATGAATTCATTATTGATAGAACTCATATCCACTGCCGCACTTTCTTTTACCTCATTATCGGTTCTGCTTGCATAAAGATATACCCTGTTATCTGCGATATGTTTTCCGTCATCAATCGTATAAATGGCGCCCTCGTTTAAGTTGACACGATTACCATCAACATCATAAACATGCTCCCATTTATTAGAATCATTATTAACCATACCATAATCCATACAAGCAAGGCCGAGCTTTGCAATAGTGTACTGGGTGTCCTTAGTTATTTCAGTTGAATAATACAGGTAAATCTGCTTGCCGCCGGTGCCTAAATTAAGAGATACACCCTTTGAGCCATCGTGACCTTTGACAATCGTGTATTCATCAACTGCATTCCTATACTTAACACCGTTTACATAAATTTCCTTTTGGTGTGGCTGTCCGACTGTCAACACAATGTCTCTGACGGCGTTCCTTGCTACGCCTTTCTTTTTTTCACTATTGGACAATTCATATCTTGTATATCCAATATAAATATATTCACCGCCGGTATTTCTGTTAACATCCATATCAACACAAATATTACAGCCTAATTCCAACAGGTTAGCTTGTGCTTCTTTTTTAGTTTTTCCATGGCCTACATAAATGGCACCCATCATAGTAGTTTTATCTTCATAAGCCATATGGATAAAGTTGGTGCATTTTACATCGCCGTAAAGTTTTGCAGTTGATGCCTCACGCTTTACTTCATCACCAACCTTAATTTCAGAAACATCCACGCTATTCGCTGACAATGCTGTTGCATTTTCACCGTCAAATACTTCAGTGCTAATGCTAAGTGAGGTAAGAGGTTCGCCCGGATTTGCACCGCCCGAGTTCGTATAATACAAATAATAAGAACCGTTAGGGTCATAAATCATATCGCCCGCTTTGGTATATGTTGCACCATTCACCTTAATAGTTGTGCTTACATCTTTATCATCCGTTACATATCGAATAATACCGGTTATTGCGTTCAAACTTGAATCCGTTCGGGAAACGCCAATATACGAAGCCGTGTCTGACAACGCAGAAGCATTTCCGTAAAATGTTTGCGATTTATCAAGTGCTATATTTGATTGAATAATTTCATCGCTGCATTGTGACAAAAGAGTTTGTATACAATAATCATTACCGCTGGCATTAACTTGATTTCTTGTCGCTGTGTCATAACTTTTCAAATTATCGCCTGCCACCGCTTCCAATGAATAGGTAGAAACAGAAATTGACGAAATATATTTTTTCTCAACAGGAGTTTCCTGCCTTGTATAGATATACACCGGTGTTGTACTCTTACCTGATGAAACAAATTTAGAATTAGTCGCTGTATATCCGAGATTGTGAACCTCTGTTCTGTTAGGAGTTTTAAAATCTTGAACACTTATATATCCACTTGGTATTTCATCACTATTTGAAACTTGAACATCACTAACCACAAGCGGTGTACCGCCTTCAATCGGACCGAGAACATAAAGTCCTTTGCCACGCATGCTGCTGCAAGTCGACCATGACACATCCTCATAATCTTCAGGTTCAAGAGCCACTGCTTTAAATTCTTGCTCGATACCCGTATTGCTACCGCCGCAACCCGCAAACATATATGAATGCGAGTCATATATTCCTCGCAGATAATTTTCCTTATAGTCACTGCCACTAATTAAATATGGCAATTCAAAGTACACATCACATACAGCATATGCTCCGTCTGTCAATGTGCCGAGTGCCACCGGCACCGTAGAATTACCCGGTGCAGAAGTATAAGAGCGTATACCGTAAATAGCTCTGTATGGGTTATGAGTGGTGGTGTAGCAAATATATGTTTCGATATTTGATGCCCAACGCTCTTTAGACATCATACCAGCCACTTCATTCGGCAATTGAACTTTGGCATTTTGAGTCAAACTCAAATCAAACTTTTTCAAATTCATAGCTTCAATATAATCATCTGCCGTATTTTTATTATCATAGCCAGATTTATTTCCAGCCACCAAAACAATACCTGAAATATATTCCTCGCCGTCGGTATATGACACAGACGGTTTGAAATACAAATACATTCCCTTGTCTTCCCAATGCTCCGAGGTTTGAGAGCTGTGAGTACGGGATACAGTATTGTCCGTCTCAGAGCCGACGTTAAAATTAAATGCATTGCCGCCGCTGAATAAATTGATCGGTTCATACCCTTTAGGTATATCCGTCAAGGTATTTTTCAGCAATAAACCAGCAAGAATCGGCGAACCGGCAGATTTATATGATGTATAATAAAGAGTATCGCCTGTTACGGTTGTGCCGCAAGAAGTATACGAAGCATTACCGTAAAGGAATGCATCAGTAGAATTTCGTGCCGCTATTCGTATATCGGTTACCGCATCGTTAGGATTAGTGGTTGTGGCATAACCGATATAAGTATATTTCTTCATATCAGCTGTAACCGGAGTAAGGTTAGTATCAACAACTTTATATCCTGATTTTGTAAGGGCCGCCTTAGCCGCTGTTTCCGTTTCTTCTACTGAAAGAGAAAGCTTTGAAATATATGTCGTTGTTGAGTCGCTTTCTGTTTCCTCGCCTTCGTTAATGTCATTAGTTGTAGACTTGCAATACATATAAATTGACATTGAATCTGATTTTGAATTTGCGTTTAAATTCGCTGCCTCAACCTCACCAAAACACTTAACCGGTTTATAACCCTGAGGTGTGGAATTGTTATTATACTGTACAATAATCAAATCATCAATTTCCGAAGAACAGATTGGATCTCCGACATATTTGCTTTTCGTGGTGTAAAGTGCATTCCATCGTCTTGCATTGGAACCGTTAATATTTCCCGGTTCAAGAGGAGGATAATAAATACGTCGCTCACCGCTTTTTTCATTTGTTATCATATACGGCTTCGGTTTTACATTAACAACATTATATTTTACATATCTGTTTTGTGCCTCATCGTATATTACTGACGGAATCGGTGTAAAATCCTCACTGTCGTCAACAGTAAATTTATCCCACAAATACTTAATCAAAAGTGCAACATAAATAACAACAAGTGCAATCAGCGCCACATAGTTAAGAATTACAAATGCACAGCCAATAATACCAAAAATTGAACTTATTACACCGGGGCCGATTAAGCCGCAGCAAACTGCCCAAACATTGAGCACCATAAGTTGACCGGTGATGTAATATGCAATGCCGACCGTTGCCAATGATGTTAAACAATAGCCCAAGCCGATAACTGCAGACGCTATATTAATCATATACAGTGCTGAGGAAAGAACCTCCTCGACATCATCCGGTGCAGTTAAAGTGTTATAAATTTGACCGGCAGAGTTTGCTCTGTACGCATCCTTAGTAACAGCTACTTTCTCATTATAAACCGTTTGGTCAGTACCGGTCCAAATTGAAACGCATTCACTTCCACATGCATCTTTCAGCTTTTTTCTAATTGCATTCATCTGCGTTTTCGCCTCATCAAGTAAAGATGATTCATTAACTAAATATATAGCTGAAAAAACAACGCCACTAAGTCGCATTGTGCCAACCTGACCGTCTGTTAAGCTATCAACCAGGGGATACATTTTTCTTAACATTTCTACATCATCGTATGTAGAATTACCAAGCGCAACAATATAATCACCTAACTTTGTGGTTTCATCATAATTATATTTGTTGAGAATATTGTAAGCAGTCAAATAACCTGCGTCACCGTCTTCGGTTTTCACTTCACCGCCATTTACAACATCCTCAGCAGTTTCTTCTGACATTTCGGTTTTCTTGTCAACATCACTATCTACATCAGGGATTTTATTGTTGTTTTCCTCATAACGCTCTTTAGCTTCATTAAAGCCGCTTGAAAACGACTGAACGCTGTCTACCAACTCGGTAGCAAGACTTTTATACTGAGTATCAAGTGCTTTATTATTATCTCCACTCTTGACTTGCTCAGTAACTTCAGATTTTTCAAGTCTTTGCGCCCAGTTATCCGTGTCATAATCAGCCACACCTGCTACCAACGCGTTACAAAAAGCAGACATAACAGTGGTGCTGGAGCGTGAAAGGATTTTTTTAACAAAATCAATATTACAATCGCCGCTCACTAAATAATCGCCAAGTTTTTTATTATCTAATTCATCAATAAAAAAGCAATTTAAAATATCTACAGCCACCTGAGCTGCCGGACTACCTTTTTCATAATTCGCAACAAATTCGTCCACAGCATAGGATAATTCACTTGGCACATTGCCAAGCTTTTCAACTGCTCGTTCTGCAATATCACCATAGGTGTAATCCTGATAACCTGAGTTCATTTGAAGCATTGAAATGCCTGTAATTCCCTCGTCCTTATTTTCCGTCGTTTTATATCCGACTACATAAATACCGTTATCGTTTACATCTCCACTTGCTGCACGGTTGATATTTTTCTCAACAGGAGTAAAACCGGCTTCCTTGCAATATTTAAGGGCATTTTCATAGCTATTGCCTTGAAAAATCTGCACATCGGAAATGTACTTGCTTCCGTAAGCTTCAACTTCGCCAAATACAGAGCCGTAATTTGTAAATAAAATTGCAAATACCAAAGACAATGCGATGAAGGCACTCATAAGCTTTATCTTTTTTTTCTTACTTATCGTCATCTGATTGTGCCTCCTTTTTCTTTTTCACTAACTTCATTGTAACGCTTAAAACTATAATAATCACAACGCAAATAACAATAACCAAAACATTACCTTGACCCAAAATAGATGCTTCTGCACGAATATCATCACTGCTTAGGCGTGTAGAAATTGTTTTATCTGCGTCTGCTTTATAGCCTGAATCGTAATGAAAATAATTATTGTATTGGAATTTGTCTACGCTTTTTAATGCGAGGCGTGAACCTGTCGAAGTGGAACTGAGCCATATGGACGAGCCCTCATACAAACCGCCGCAATATAAATATGCGGTAGATGCTTTACCGTCTTGTAAGCATAAATCGTTTTCCTTACCGTTACAGGTGTTGTCTTTAATAACAAGCTTTCCTGCAACATTTATGTCATACATACTGTCAACATAAATACCGCCGCCGTTACCTTCAGCAGTGTTATATTGGTAATTACCGCCGATTACAAATACCTTATCATCATTCACATACAATGCACCACCATCTGAATAAGCGTGATTGTAATTCATTCGGCAGCTATTTAAATAAAGTCCGCCGTTTGCATCACAATAAACAGCTCCGCCGTCATCACCGGTTGAATCATTGCGTTCGAAAATACATTCCGTAAATGTAGATTTGTTTTCACCGTCGGTAAATAATGCACCGCCCTCTTCCAAAGAAGAATTGGAATAAAACGACGAATTACTGATGGTGCATGAACCATCATCCGCATAAATGGCGCCGCCGTTATCCTCGGCATAATTGCCTTCAAAAACAGCATTTTGAATTGTCAACTGTGCATCGCTGCTGTAAATGGCACCGCCACAGCATTCACCGGAGGCGTCATAGGTTCGATTGCCATAAAATGCACCGCTGTCAACATTAAGCTTTGCACCTGAACTCTCAATACTTATACCGCCACCGTCATCTGTAGAAACACAGTTTAAAACAGTACCGCCGTTCATATTCAAAGTAGCATTGTCTGCAACAACAATACCGCCGCCTCTTTTTGTGTTAGCACCGTTTTTAATAGCACCACCCTTGAACAGCTTTGATACTGTATAAGAATCGCTTTTTGAATCAACAATAGTCAAAGTAGAACTTACAGTAATGACATTTCCGTTCTCTGTTGGGGTAAGCAAATTTCTGTCAATAAAACAGCCGTTCAAATCAATAGTCAAATTATTTTTGCCTGAATAGGAAAGACCACCGTTAGAAAAACCTGTACCGCTTCCGAGAGAACCGGAACTGTCTGCTGTCCAATTTTGATGCATTGTAAATGTTACCGGATATGTGCCTCCCTGCGATACCGCTTGACTCCAAGCCTCTTGAAAAGAAGTGTAATCAGTAGAAGTATCGTTATAAGACACTGTAGCACATTGTTCTGCGGCATAAACCGGTATACTTGCGCCAAGCAATAAAACTGATATTAAAATTGCAAATATAAATCGTTTAATTTTCATAATTTCTGTTATAAATCAAGCAGGTTTTTTCTTGTTTTTTGTTTTGCGCAGCACCATATCCACCACAACGCCGATTGCAATGCCTATGCCGGCAGCAATGGCAATCGAAATGTGCTCTGTAGAAATAATCGAACCTGCAAAAGCATTTTCATCTGTGCCATAGAAAAGATAAATACCGCCGTTTGAATCGCCATAGGTATAGCCTGCTTTTTTGTTTGTAAGATTTTGTGCAACACTTTCGCAAAAGATTGAAAGTGCTGTGCTGTCGCCGGGAACATTGCTATTGCCCT
>CAVKLC010000015.1:0-44190 GCA_963657005.1 bacterium
TCGCTCTCTCGTTGCGACTTGTACATAATACCAAATCATCTCCCGTTTGTCAACACATTTTTTCATTTTTTTACCGTTTTTATGATATTGATATAATTTTACGACAAAAGTAACAAATTCTGTGCACAATTTACTACAAACTGACACTATATACTGTAAAAAGTATCATTTTGTAATATATTGCAGTACATATAGTACTATAAATATGAATAATTGTACTTAAAGTATTTATTATTTTATTATATTAATTATAAATAATAGTGTTAATAATACATTATATATAACTTCGCGTAATATATAACTTCGCGTAAGTTATGTAATTAATACAGTATTGAATTTTGGCTTAACATTTGTTATAATGTATAAACTAAATGAAAGGAGCTGATATAATTGCCGATTCGTATTGACGATGAATTACCTGCTAAGCAAAACCTTGAAATTGAGAATATATTTGTTATGAGTAAGTCAAGGGCTAATATGCAGGATATCAGACCTTTAAAACTTGTTATACTTAATCTTATGCCGACCAAGCTTGAAACGGAAACTCAGCTTTTAAGGCTTTTGAGTAATTCCCCGCTTCAGGTTGACATTGATTTTCTTCAGGTTAAAAGTCATAAAGCTAAAAATGTATCAAGAATTCATATGGCGAAGTTCTACAATACATTTGATGATATTAAAGATAATAAATATGACGGAATGATTATTACCGGCGCTCCGGTTGAGCAAATGGAATTTGAAGAAGTTGACTACTGGGACGAGCTTTGCATGATTATGGAGTGGAGTAAAAAGAATGTTTACTCTACTATGCACATTTGTTGGGGAGCTCAGGCAGGTCTTTATTATCACTACGGTATAAAGAAATATCCGTTAAAGAAAAAGATGTTCGGCGTTTTTCCTCATAAGTCACTTGATGAAACTCATCCGTTAATGCGTGGGTTTGATGATGTTTATTATGTTCCCCATTCAAGGCATACTGAAACAAGGCTTTCAGACATTGCACTTGTTAAGCAACTTCAGGTTATATCTTACAGTGAAATGTCTGGCGTGCATATTATATCCGATATGGACTGCAGGCAGTTTTTCATCACGGGTCACAGCGAGTACGACAGGGACACGCTTGCTAAGGAATATTTTAGGGATAAGGAAAAAGGACTTGATATTGATGTGCCTTACAATTATTTTCCTAATGATGATGACCAAGCCGTACCGATTATGAGTTGGAAAAGCTCGGCAAATATAATTTTCAGTAACTGGCTTAATTATTTTGTATATCAAAAGACACCATATGATTTGGCGCAGTTGTGATTATTAAGATTATAATGGCGAACAATGTTCGCCGCTACGAAATTTGTTTCATTTTAATTCAGTTAATAAAAACAGCATTGGGTTGTTGAGAGCGTCAACCCCTACATGATATTATTATAGTATAACAAAAACTCGACACTTTTCAGTGCCGAGTTTTTTGTTTTGTATTAAGCGAACAATGTTTGCCGCTACGATTATTTTGCCTTTGTTTCGCAATAGAGGCAACGGTAGGTGCCGTTATCGTCGGTAAGAGTAAAAATATGGTCGATATTTTCATTATTGCAAATACATCTCGGATTTACGCATTTGATAACATTAACAAGCCTTTTTGGAAGAGAAAGAGATTTCTTTTCAACCGACTTGCCGTTTTTGATTACATTAACTGTAATATTTTTATCAATATAGCAAAGAACATCAAGGTTGATATCAATAAGTTCATTAATCTTGATAATATCCTTTGCGCCCATTTTTTCACTCTTGGCATTTTGAATAATTGCTACCTGGCAATTAAGCTTATCAAGGCGGAGGGTATTATAAATCTCCATACCCTTGCCGGCTTTAATATGGTCAAAAACTATGCCGTTTTCAATTTCATCTATTTTCATTTGATAGTACCTGCCCATTCAAGAAGTGTTTTGATAAGAGCCATACGAACATACTTACCGTTGAGCGCCTGAACAAAATATTTTGCCCTTGGGTCGTCGTCAACTTCGGTTGCAATTTCGTTAACTCTTGGGAGAGGGTGCATAATAGTTAAGTCGTTCTTAGCAGTTTCAAGCTTTGAAAGGTCAAGAATAAATGCGTCCTTAACTTTCAAATATTCATCCTCGGAGAAAAATCTTTCACGCTGAACACGGGTCATATAAAGAACATCAAGTTCAGGCATAGCTTCCTCCATAGTTTCAACTTCCTTGTATTCACAACCTGATTTGTCAAGAATATCGGTCTTGATATAATCGGGAATAGCAAGTTCCTTAGGAGCAATAAGAATAAATTTTACACTATTATATCTGCTCATAGCTTTGATAAGAGAATGAACAGTTCTGCCGAATTTTAAATCACCGCAAAGACCGACAGTCATATTATCAAGCCTGCCTTTTTCACGGAAAATAGTTAAAAGGTCGGTCATAGTTTGGGTAGGGTGAGAGTGACCGCCGTCACCTGCATTAATAATAGGAACGCCGCTCTTAAAACTTGCAACTCTCGGTGCACCCTCAAGCGGATGGCGCATAGCGATAATGTCCGCGTAGCACGAAACCATCCTTACAGTATCCTCAACCGTTTCACCCTTTGACGCAGATGAAGAAGCGGCTTCGCTGAAACCGAGAACATTGCCGCCGAGTTCCATCATAGCAGCTTCAAACGAAAGGCGGGTACGGGTTGACGGCTCAAAAAAGAGCGTGGCAAGTTTTCTGCCGTCGCAAATATGAGCATATTTTTCCTTATTTTCGATAATATCCATAGCGGTTGCGATAATATTATCTATTTCTTCAAGCGATAAATCTGTTGTATCAAGCAAATGTCGCACAGTAACACTTCCTTTCAAAATTTGCAATTATTCCTTTGCACCGTTCACTTCAAGATAAGCTTTGATTCTGTCAACATTTTCACGGTTTTTCTCATCTTCTTCAAGATATTCGATAATATCGTAAACATCAACAACAGAATATACAGGGAAGCCGAATTCGTCGGTGACTTCAGCCATTGCGCTCTTTTCGCCCTTGCCCTTTTCCTTACGGTCAACCATAACGAAAGTAGCGGTTACATTAACGCCCTCAAGCTTTGAAAGGATAGCCATACTTTCCCTGATAGCGGTACCGGCAGTGATAACATCTTCAACAATAACAACTTCTTCGCCTGCCTGCGGCTTGTAACCAACGAACACACCGCCCTCGCCGTGGTCCTTTTCCTCCTTACGGTTGAAGAAGAAAGGTACATCAAGTCCGTCCTTTGCAAGTGCAACGGCAACTGAAACAGCTATAGGAATACCCTTATAAGCAGGACCGTAAAGAACAGATTTTTTGTTGCCTACTTTTTCAAAATAAGCTTTTGCGTAAAACTCGCCGAGTTTTTGAATCTGCTCGCCTGTTTTGATATCGCCTGCGTTGATAAAGTAAGGAATCTTTCTGCCACTCTTTGCAGTAAAATCGCCAAACTTTAATACGCCCGCATCCTCTAAAAACTTTATAAATTCTCTTTTATAGCCTTCCATAGTAATTCTCCTTAACCTACAAATTCTTTAACGCATCTTCTGTATGCCGCAACTGGGTCTTCTGCCGCAGTAATAGGTCTGCCGACAACGATATAGTCAGAGCCAATTTCCTTAGCCTTTTCAGGAGTTGTAACTCTTACCTGGTCGCCGATGTCACCGTCTGCAAAACGAACACCCGGTGTAACGGTCATAAAGTCTTTGCCGCAGTTTTCCTTAACCATACCTGCTTCAAGCGGTGAGCAAACAACGCCGTCAAGACCTGCCTCTTTTGCATTTTGTGCATATTTTACGATAGTATCATTGATTGAAGCATTGATAAGAAGTTCGTTTTGCATACGCTCTTCACTTGTTGAAGTAAGCTGAGTTACTGCAATAAGAAGCGGTCTTGTGCCGTCCTCTCTTGTTAAGCCTTCAACAGCGGCTTTCATCATATCAACTGTGCCTGCTGCGTGAACATTTGTCATATCGACATCAAGCTTTGACAAAACTGCCATTGACTTTTTAACCGTATTCGGAATATCGTGAAGTTTAAGGTCAAGGAAAATCTTGTGACCTCTTTTCTTAATTTCTTTAACTATTGACGGACCCTCGGCATAGTAAAGTTCCATACCGATTTTTACAAAAGGTTTTTCCTCGGTAAACTTATCGAGAAAATCAAATGTTGCCTGAGCACTTGAAAAGTCACAAGCTACGATAACATCTTTACCCATTAATCAATCACTCCTATAATATCACTTAATTTATCTATACCGAGCTTTTCACATTCAGTCGGAAGAGCCTCGATAATATCCTTACAAACATATGGGTTAACAAGATTTGCCGCACCCACCTGAACGGCAGTTGCACCTGCCATCATCATTTCAATAACATTTTTGGCACTTGAAACGCCGCCGCAACCCATAACAGGAATGTTACAAGCCTTGGCAACTTGGTAAACCATTCTTACAGCCACAGGGAAAATAGCGTCGCCGCTGAAACCGCCCATTTTGTTGGCAATAATCGGCTGCCTTTTTTTCAAATCAATGCGCATACCGAGCATTGTGTTGATAAGGCAAATACCGTCTGCGCCGGCATCTTCACACGCTTTGGCAATAGGAACTATATCGGTAACATTTGGCGAAAGCTTGATAAACACAGGCTTAGCAGTTACATCTTTTACAGCCTTTGTAACTTGCGCCGCACATTCGGGCGAAGTGCCGAAACTCATTCCGCCGCCGTGAACATTAGGGCACGAAACATTAACTTCCAAAATACCGACCTGTTCCTCTTTATCAAGAAGCGAACAGGTGTATGCATAATCGTCAACCGAAAAGCCTGAAACATTTGCAATAACCGGCTTATGAAAATACTCTTTCATTTCAGGAAGTTCGTGCTCAATAACATGGTGAACACCGGGGTTTTGAAGACCGACTGCGTTAATCATACCCGAAGTACACTCCGCAATTCTCGGAGTAGGGTTGCCAAAACGAGCGTCCTTGGTTGTACCCTTAAATGAAAATGAACCTAAAATATTGATATCGTAAATATCTTTGAATTCTTTGCCGAAACCGAATGTGCCCGAAGCCGGAACTACAGGGTTATCCATTTGAAGCCCTGCAAGATTTACAGACAAATCTACCATATAATCTCCTCCTTTTCAAGCACCGGACCGTCTTTGCAAATACGCTTATTACCATACTTTGTTTTACACGAGCAACCCATACAAGCGCCGAAACCGCAACCCATTCTTTCTTCAAACGAAAACTGACCCGAGCACTCGGTTTTGTTATACACAGCTTTAAACATAGGAAGTGGACCGCAAGTATAAAAATAATCGTAATCGTTAGGGAAAGCGTCGGTAACAAAGCCTTTTACACCATATGAACCGTCAACGGTTGCAACAAAAACATCAATACCGAGTGCCTTAAATTCATCTTCATAAAAAACTTCATCCTTAGTATTAAAACCAAGAACCACAACAGGCTTTTGCCCTGTCCCAATAAGTTTTTTAGCAAGATAGTACATAGGAGGCACACCGACGCCGCCGCCGATTAAAAGCGGCTTAGTCGATTTTGTTATATCGTATCCGTTGCCGAGACCCGTAAGGATATTGAGCGTTTGACCTGCCTTAAGTTCAGCCATTTGCTGCGTACCCTCGCCGACAACTTTATAAATTATTGTTACAGCATTTTCTTCACAGTCGCAAACAGAAATCGGGCGGCGAAGAAATTTACCGTCAAGTTTGATATTTATAAACTGACCCGGCGCGGTAATATGAGATGTATCGCCCTCAAGCTTCATTTTATAAACATCTTTAGCTATTTTTTCATTAGATAAAATTTTATAATCACTTTCAAAGAACATATATAATTATTCCTCATCAATAGTTGATACACCGAGCGTAATTTCTTCAAGAACATCAAGAAGAACTTTAACGGTGTCAAGGGATGTGAACATAGTAACATTGTTTTCAACAGCGGCACGCCTGATTTCCGAACCGTCGGAATGGGAGTCGCCGGCGTTGATGTCGATTGTGTTGATAACATAAGCAATGTGACCCTGACGAAGCGCCATAAGAATTTCGTCACTGTCGTCAACAGTAAGCTTAGCACGAACCTTGGTACGAATACCGTGACTCTTTAAATATTTAGCCGTACCCTCGGTTGCTTCAATATTAAAGCCGAGGTCGTAAAAACGCTTAATAAGAGGGAGCGCAGTCGGCTTATCCTGGTCGGCAATAGTAACAAATACAGTACCGTAGTTTGCAACATTCATACCCGAAGCCTGAATAGCCTTGTAAAGCGCACGAGTGAGCGACTTATCGTAGCCGATTGCTTCACCGGTCGACTTCATTTCAGGCGAAAGGTAAGTATCCATACCTTTAAGTTTTGAGAATGAGAAAGCAGGAGCTTTAACATACCAGCGCTTCTTTTCCTCAGGATATACCTTGTCTATTCCCTGTTCTTTAAGCGAATGACCCAAAATTACCTGAGTTGCAATATGAGCCATAGGCACGCTTGTTGCCTTTGAAAGGAACGGAACTGTTCTTGAAGAACGAGGGTTAACCTCGATAACATAAACATCGTCGTTATTATCGGCAATAAACTGAATATTATAAAGACCGACAATACCGATTGCCTTGCCGAGCCTTACGGTGTAGTCAATAATCTTATCTTTAACATTTTGAGAAGCAGTGAAAGTAGGATAAATTGAAATTGAGTCACCCGAGTGAACACCGGTTCTTTCAACATGTTCCATAATGCCCGGAATAAATACATCCTCTCCGTCGCAGATGGCGTCAACTTCAAGCTCACGGCCCATAATATATTTATCAACAAGTACCGGCTGCTCTGTGTTAATTTCAACTGCGGTTTGAAGATAATGGCGAAGCGATTCCTCATTAGCAACAATTTGCATTGCACGACCGCCGAGTACAAACGAAGGTCTTACAAGTACAGGATAACCGATTTCGGCAGCTACTTTTACACCTTCTTCAATATTTGTTACGGCAAGACCCTTTGGCTGAGGAATACCGAGCGATTCCATAACCTTTTCAAAGCTGTCACGGTTTTCAGCTCTGTCAATAGCTTCAACATCCGTTCCGATAATAGGCACGCCGAGTGCGTCAAGAGGAGGAGCAAGGTTGATAGCAGTTTGACCGCCGAGAGATACAACGATACCCATTGGGTTTTCAAGAGTGATAACATTCATTACATCTTCAACAGTGAGCGGTTCAAAATAAAGTTTGTCGGAAGTTGTATAGTCGGTTGAAACGGTTTCAGGGTTATTGTTGATAATAATAGCCTCGTATCCTGCTTCACGAATTGACCAAATTGCGTGAACGGTTGAGTAGTCAAATTCAACACCCTGACCGATACGGATAGGACCCGAGCCCAAAACAACAATCTTCTTTTTGTCGGATACTATCGATTCGTTTTCTTCCTCATAAGTTGAGTAGAAATAAGGAACATAAGAATCAAACTCGGATGCGCAGGTATCAATCATCTTATATACAGGGAAGATATTGTTTTCTTTTCTGAGTTTGAATACATCCGATTCACTCATACCCCAAAGCATACCGATATATTTATCGGATACGCCCATTTTCTTTGCGTCTTTAAGAGTTTGAATGTCCTTTTGATTTTCTTTAATAATATGCTCAAAATCAACAATGTTCTTAAACTTTTCAAGGAAGAACATATCAATCTTGGTAGCATTATAAATTCTGTTCAAATCGGTATGAAGTCTTATAAGCTGAGCGATAGCGAAAAGACGGTCATCGGTACCGTTTTTGATATATTTAAGAAGCTCGTCTTCACTATAATCGTCAAACTTTTTGCTGTAAAGGTGGCAAACACCGATTTCAAGCGAACGAACAGCTTTAAGCAAGCTTTCCTCCATAGTTCTGCCGATTGCCATTACTTCACCGGTAGCTTTCATCTGAGTGTTAAGAGTGTTATTAGCGTCGGCAAATTTATCAAACGGAAAACGGGCAATCTTGGTTACAACATAATCAAGCGTAGGCTCGAAAGAAGCCGGAGTGTTGGCAATAGGAATTTCGTCAAGGTGCATACCAACGGAAATTTTTGCCGAAACCCTTGCGATAGGATAACCCGAAGCTTTTGAAGCAAGAGCAGATGAACGGGAAACTCTTGGGTTAACCTCAATAAGATAATATTGGAATGAGTGAGGGTCGAGTGCAAACTGAACATTACAACCGCCCTCAATTTTAAGCTCACGAATAATGCGAAGCGCAGAGTCACGAAGCATTTGATACTCTTTATTTGTAAGAGTTTGCGACGGAGCAACAACGACAGAGTCACCGGTATGAACGCCGACCGGGTCGATATTTTCCATATTACAAATAGTGATAGCGGTGTCGTTAGCGTCACGCATTACTTCATATTCAATTTCTTTATAACCCTTAATGCTCTTTTCAACAAGAACCTGGTGAACCGGTGAAAGCGCAAGTGCATTTTTCATCATTACCATAAATTCTTCTTCATCGTCGGCAAAGCCGCCGCCTGTACCGCCGAGGGTAAACGCAGGACGAAGAACAACAGGAAAACCGATTTCTCTTGCGGCTTTAAGACCGTCTTCAAGATTTTCGGCAATTTCACTCGGAAGAACAGGCTCGCCGAGGCTTTCGCAAAGCTCCTTAAAAAGTTCTCTGTCCTCTGCTCTTTCGATAGCGTCAAAATTAGTGCCGAGTATTTCTACATCACATTCCTTGAGCACGCCTTTTTTAGCAAGCTGAACAGCAAGGTTAAGACCGGTTTGACCGCCGAGTGACGGTAAAACAGCGTCAGGTCTTTCGTGACGGATAATTCTTGCAACATATTCAAGATTGAGCGGCTCCATATATACCTTGTCGGCAATATCGGTGTCGGTCATAATGGTTGCAGGGTTTGAGTTGATAAGAACTACTTCATAGCCTTCTTCTCTGAGAGCAAGACAAGCCTGAGTGCCTGAGTAGTCAAATTCGGCAGCCTGACCGATAACGATAGGACCTGAGCCGATTACGAGTATTTTATGTATGTCAGTTCTTTTAGGCATTAGTGTCTTCCTCCTTTTGCATTAATGCGATAAATTTATCAAAAAGATATGCACTGTCCTGCGGACCCGGTGCGCTTTCAGGGTGATACTGAACAGAGAAAAGCTTGTCCTTTTCACACTTAACACCCTCTGCTGTTTTATCAAGAAGATTGATGTGGGTAAGTTCAAGGTCTGTACCCTCAAGCGAATCAACATCAACTGCATATGAATGGTTTTGCGAAGTGATTTCAAGCTTGCCTGTCTCAAGATTTTTAACAGGGTGGTTACCGCCTCTGTGGCCGAACTTCATTTTGAATGTTTTTGCACCGAGTGCAAGAGAAATCATTTGGTGACCGAGGCAGATACCAAAGATAGGAAGCTTGCCCCTAAGTTCTTTAACCACATTGATAACAGTCTGCACATCCTCAGGGTTACCCGGTCCGTTTGAAAGGAACAAGCCGTCAGGACGCATTTTAAGTATTTCTTCGCTTGTGATGTTATATGGCACAACAGTCACATTGCAGCCCTTTTCATTAAGCTTGCGAATGATGTTATGCTTAATGCCGCAGTCGATAGCGACAACATCATATTTATGGTTAGGTGTTCTTGAATACCAGCGCTTTTTACAGCTTACTCTCGACACCATATCGGTAGGAATAACATATTCCCTAATCTTTTTAAGCGCTTCTTCATAAGGTACGTCCGCATCGCAAATCATAACTTTTTGCGAACCCTCGTCACGAATAATTCTTGTAATCATACGGGTATCAACACCACTGATAGCAGGGATATCATATTCAACAAGAACTTCGTCAAGTGTTTTTGTATATCTGAAGTTTGACGGCAAATCGTTATACTCCCTAACAATAAGACCGCCCATAGTAGGCACTTTTGTTTCATAATCTTCATCGGTCATACCGTAGTTGCCGATAAGCGGATAAGTCATACACACCATTTGGTCGGTATAGCTTGGGTCGGATACAATTTCCTGATAACCTACCATTGAAGTGTTAAAAACTATTTCATTAATAGCTTCTTTGTCTGCACCGAAACCGTAGCCGTAAAATTCTTTACCGTTTTCAAGCACAATTTTTTTGTTATATGGCTTCATATACAATTTCTCCTTTATATATTGTCAAAAGGTTTTCACCCTGTAGTTTCCATCCTTTAAACGGTGTTGCTCTACCCATAGTTACAAACTTGTCGGGGTCAACCGTCCACTCTTTGTCAATATCAAGCAGTGCAAGGTCAGCCAGATAACCGACTTCTATCTTGCCGCCGTCAACACCGAAAATCTCTCTCGGCTTAACCGACATCATATCAATAAGCTTTTCAAGAGTGATAATTCCCGTTTTAACAAGCTTGGTATTGAGCACACCGAACGCAGTTTCCAAACCTACAACGCCCATAGCCGAGCCGGCAAGTCCCTTTGCCTTTTCCTCAGCCGAATGGGGTGCGTGGTCGGTAGCGATAACATCAACCGTGCCGTCAAGCACGCCCTCAATGAGTGCCTGCATATCCTCTCTCTCTCTGAGCGGTGGGTTCATTTTAAATCTGCCGTCCTCCTGCAAATCTTCGTCGCACATAGTCAAATAATGCGGACCTGTTTCGCAGGTGACATCAACGCCCCTCGCCTTTGCTTTGCGGATAATGTCAACGCTTTCCTTGGTTGAAATATGACACACATGATATTTGCAGCCCGTTTTTTCAGCAAGCTTGCAGTCACGCTCAATCTGCGCCCATTCGCTTTCACTGCAAATGCCCTTATGGTTATGCTCCTTACAATATTTGCCAAGGTGGATATAACCACCGTTTAAAAGCTCGTTTACCTCGCAGTGAGCAGATATGATTTTATGAAGCTTGGCGCATTTTTTCATAGCTTCTTCCATAAGTTCTTCTGTTTGAACTCCCGTTCCGTCATCGGAAAAGCCGACAACTTTATCAGCCATAGATTCAAAATCTACAACTTCGCCCTCGCCTTTTCTTCCCCTTGTAATTGTGCCGAAAGGCAAAACGGAAACGACGGCGTCACGTTCGATTATATCGGTTTGAACCTTCAAGTTTTCGGCGCAATCGGGTGCCGGGTTAAGGTTTGGCATAGTGCAAAGTGCAGTATAGCCTGCCCTTGCGCCAGCCATTGAACCCGTTTTAATCGTTTCTTTATAAGAAAAACCGGGCTCGCGAAGATGTGTATGAACATCAACAAAGCCCGGTATCAAGAAATACTTATCCATTGCGTCAATTACTCTATCGGCACCATTACAATTAATAGTGCTGGAAATCTCGGTGATAATGCCGTCGGTTATAAAAACATCTGACTTTTTAAATTCGTTTGCTATAAAACATAGTGCGTTTTTAATCAGTAATGTCATAAACCACAGTCCTTTCTTTATCCTTGTAATTATAATATATTTCACCCCCATAAGTCAACAACAAAATATGTAATATACCTATTTACTTTAAATTTTTTATGGTATATAATTAAATTGATTTTTTTCTAAATACTTATTAACAAAAGGGAATAAAACAATGATTAAAGTATTACAAATAGGTGAAGGTAATTTTCTTCGTGCATTCGTCGAGCATTTTATTGAACTTTCAAATGAAAAAGGTGTTTTTGACGGCAAGGTTGCAATTTGCCAGCCGAGGAAAAACACAAAGGTTATAAATGCGCTTAAAGAGCAAAACAATGAATACAATATTCTTTTGAGAGGCAGATTAAACGGCGAAGTCATCAACGATGTTAAGCATATTAACTGCGTTGAAAAGTGCATTGATACCGCTAGAGAATACGATGAACTAAAAAAGACCTTTTGCCTTGACAGCTTGCAAATTATTGTTTCAAACACTACGGAAGCGGGCATTTGCTTTGATGAAAATGACAAGTTTGAAAGCTCGCCGAATATTTCATTTCCGGGAAAAGTTACCGCTCTGCTTTTTGAAAGATACAAGAAAAACAAGAGCGGCTTGGTATTTTTGCCTGTTGAGCTTATTGAAAACAACGGTGCCGAGCTTAAAAAATGCATAATCAAATACGCAAAGCTTTGGAATTTGGAAAATGGTTTTATTGACTATGTTGAAAACGAATGTAGTTTTTGCAACACGCTCGTTGACAAGATAGTTACGGGCAAGGCAGAATATGAAAACGACAACTGCGCCGTAGCCTGCGAACCGTACGCAAGCTGGCTTGTTGAAGCCGACGAAAAAGCAAAAAGCGTTATTCCTTTTGAAAAGGTTGGTATGGGTTTCAAATTTGTTGAAAGCATTATTCCTTATCGTGAAAGAAAGGTTAAAATACTCAACGGTGTTCACACAATGAGCGTACTTGCGGCATATAATGCGGGCTTTACAATCGTTCGTGATATGGTTAATGACGATTTGTTTAAAGCATATATTAACAAGGGTTTGAATGAAGAAATACTTAAAACAATCGACCTTAACAAAGACGAACTCAACTCTTTTGCAAACAGTGTGCTTGAAAGGTTTAACAATCCGTTCATTGACCACAAGCTTCTAGACATCAGCCTGAATTCAGTTGCAAAGTTTAAGGCTCGTTGCCTTTGTTCGGTTCTTGATTATTATAACAAATTCGGCAAAACACCAAATGTGCTTTCTTTTGCCTTTGCGGCATTAATCAATTTTTACGAAGATTATCAAAATAAAGACTACCCTGTTAATGATGTTGAAAGCGTTATGGAATTTTTTGCGAATAAGCACGACGATATTGTTTTTGACACCCTTTCAAATATCGACTTTTGGGGTGAAGATTTGACAAAGATTGACAATCTTTACGAAAAAGTCAAAATGCATTTTGACAACATTAAAAATCTCGGTGTAAAAAAAGCTATGGAGAAATTGATAAATGAATAAGCTTTTTAAAATTAATGAAAACGACAATGTAGCCGTTGCGCTTGAACCATTAAAGCAGGGTGAAATTGCAGACGGAATAAAAGTATTAAACGACATTCCGTTCGGTCATAAAGTGCTCCTTGAAGATAAAAAGGAAAATGAAAACATTATTAAATACGGCAATGCAATCGGTCATTTAACAAAAGACTGTAAAAAGGGTGAGCACATTCACGAGCATAACCTTAAAACAAATTTGAATGACATAATTGACTACAATTTCAGCGGCGGCAAAATATATGAAAAGAACGACTGCAATATCACATTTGACGGTTATATGAGGGAAAACGGCAAGGCGGCAACAAGGAATGAAATATGGATAATTCCTACCGTCGGCTGTGTTAACAACACTGCAAAAAGGCTTGAAAAAATCGGTCAGTCATTTATCACTGACGAGTGCGACGGTGTTTTTGCATACACTCACCCGTTTGGTTGCAGTCAACTCGGTGACGACCAGGAAAACACAAGAAAAGTCCTTGCCGCACTTGCAAATCATCCAAATGCAGGCGGTGTTCTTATCGTTTCGCTCGGATGTGAAAACACTAATATAAAAACATTTAAAAAGTATCTCGGCGATATAAATAATGACAGAATTAAATTTTTTGTAACTCAAGACTGCGAGGACGAACTTGAAGAAGGCGAAAAGCTTTTAAAAGAACTTATAGCTTATGTAAAGAATTTTAAGCGTGAGCCGATTCCGCTTAACAAGCTTGTAGTGGGATACAAATGCGGCGGCTCGGACGCTTTCAGCGGAATTACGGCAAATGCGCTTTGCGGCAGGATTACGGATAAAATCGCTGCACTCGGCACATCTGCAATTCTTACCGAAGTGCCTGAAATGTTCGGCGCGGAAAAACTTTTGATGCAAAGGTGCGAAAACGAGGAAGTTTTTGACAAGTGCGTTGATATGATTAACTCGTTTAAAAAATATTTCTTCTCTCACGGTCAGGAATGTTACGAAAACCCGTCACCGGGAAATCACGACGGCGGCATAACGACGCTTGAGGAAAAATCGCTCGGCTGTATACAAAAAGGCGGCAGAGCCACTATTACCGACATACTAAAATACGGCGAGCACTGCGAGAAACAGGGACTTAATCTTTTAACCGGTCCGGGTAACGACATTGTATCGGTAACAAATCTTACCGCTTCGGGTGCAAACATTATTTTCTTTACCACCGGACGGGGTACACCGCTCGGTGCTCCTGTTCCTACAATTAAAATTTCGTCAAACTCTAACCTTGCAAAAAGAAAAAGAAACTGGATAGATTTTAACGCAGGCAAAATTATTGATGAACCTGATTTTGACAATATGACCGAGGAAATATTTAAGCTTTTGATTGACACTGCGTCAGGTAAAAAAACTAAAAACGAGCTTAACGATTACCGTGAAATTTCAATTTTTAAAGACGGAGTTATTATGTAGTTAATCAGTTTTCATTGAAAAATTCATAAATAAGTGTTAATATAAGCAAAATGTGATGAAAGGGTGAAGAAAATGGCAGATTTTAAGTCAAGCTTTATGGGCGGCTACAAAAAGAAAGATGTTGACGAATACATAGAAAAGCTTGAAAAGGAAAACGAAAAACTTAAAGAAGATTCAAAATCTTCGCATCAAAAAGTTGCAAAAGCCGCAAAGCTTCAAGAAGAATATAAAAAATTAAAAATTAAAGTCAGCGAACTTGAAAGTCAAAAAATAAATGACGAGAATGAAAAAGCACTTCTCGCAGGTGAAATTAATGACCTTAACAATCAAATCGGCATTTTAAATTCTCAGCTTGACAAAAGTACTAAAGTCAATGACAATCATATTGCAAACATCGGCAAGATTTTTTACAGCGCATATGAGAGCGGAAGCGAAATAGTTGACGAAGCTAATTACGGTACTAAAAACTTTCTCGGCGAAATTGCTAAATCAAGCATTGAAGCAAAGGCTGAAATCGAAAACGCAATAACATCTTATGCGCTTATTAATACCGATATAAAAGCGCTTGTGGAAAGCATTGTTAAAAACATCAACTCTGTTGCCGCCAATACCGACAAGCTTATTGAAAAAGCTAAGGGCGTTGCCGATTCAATGGGTAAGATTGATGATATCAGGCTTAAAAATGAGGAAAACGCAAACAGCGTTATTAAAAAGTACGATTCATTTTTCAAAGAATATGAAAGCGAAAAAACAAGCGAAGCAGCAGAAGCTCCAACTGTTGACGATATTGAAGTTTCACCTGCTGTCAGTGAAGTGGAACCTGTAGAAAGCGAAGCACAAACAACTGCGCAAGAAGCTGTTTCAAAAACTTCTCAAGAGGAAGTTGCTCCGCCTACAGTTCAGCCTATTATTGAATATGAGATTAAAGATTTTGAAGAGCCGGCAGCTCCTGCCGTTTCGCCCGTAGCTGTTCCTCAGCAAAATGTCAGGGCGCAAAGGCAAGCTGTGTACGCAAACAGGCAGCCGATACAAAGGCGCCCTATTCAAGTTCAAAGGCAGGCAGTCAATCAAAATCAGCAAAGCCGAAATACTCAGCCTCAAAAACAAGCTCAGCCAAACCAAATGAACCAAAACAGAGCGGTTATGCTTCGTGAAGTTCTTAAAAAGTTTCAAAATAACGAAGAACAAAATTAATAACAGATATCAAAAAAGGTGCCGAATTTGGCACCTTTTCTTATTTTATTCAGTTTCTATCATTCCGTTTTCCTTTTCATACTGAGCAACCCGTCTTTTAAGATACTGCTCGATTTCTTTATTCGCCGAGCGACCCTCGCTTTCAGCAATATATCTGAATTTTTTAAATAAAAGTCTGTCAACTCTTAATGTGTATCTCACTAATTTATCGTCCATAATTATTACCTCTTAGCATTATTTTGACATCATTATGACTAAATTATAGCGAAAATATTGCAGAAAAACGAAAATGGTGCTATTATGGTGTCATAATGGTGATATTTTTTGAGGTGATATTATGGTGTTGGCATTACTGAGCAGTGACAAAATTTTGATTGATAATATAGGTTACTACATTCCAAAAAACACAAGTCAAATCATTTGCGGCGATAATACACCGATAGATAATAAAATAATCGATTACGCCCACATTAACAATATTGATTTAATTTCTTTGCCGCTGGCGAGTGAAAAAATCAATAATTCAATTATAAAAAATGCCGATAAAATAATTTTCTTTTGTGATAAAATGGATGCAAATTTAAAACACCTTATCGACTTGAGCAAAGAAAACAATAAAAAGCATCTAATTGTATATGTTATATGAAAAAGCCACGAGGTAAAACCCGTGGCTTTTGTGTTGTAAATTATAGTTTATAATAGGTTGACGGCGTTGCCGCATTATAAAGGCGACCACAGGTCGCCCCTACGATAGTCTTATCATTTTAGGCTATCTAAAATAGAAAAATCACCGTAGGGGCGAACTGCGTTCGCCCGCTAAACTATAATTTATCATAATAAGTTTTAAGCTTAAACTAAAAGAATAAATTTTGTATACTTGCTGTTTATTTATCATTCATTTTTTATACTTTTCAAGATACTTTTGGAGCGTATAGTAACCCGGCTTTAATCTTTCGTGATAAGTCGGTGTGTTCCAAGTATCGTAATCATAGCTTCCGTCAATATCAATGTTCAAAGCGGCTGTGCTGTCCTTTTTTTGAACACCCAAGCCGAAAGAAAAGCTTTCAAAAGATTTTGGAGTTATGGACTGAGTTTCGTAAAAGTCGTCCATTTGCTGTTTAGATGACGGGTCCATAACATTAAGAAGCTGCCATGGAATTCTTATTTCAATTTTCCCGTTTTTGTAGCTGAAATCTGTAAGCGAAGTGTAATCTTTTGAGTCAGGGTTTGCGTTGCCGTATTGAAGCTTACCTGTTTCATAAACCTTGTCGCTAACTTCCTTATTTGAACCGGGAACTGTGAGGTGATAGCCGTAACACATACGCATTTGGTTAAACACGCCGCTGTCCTTTTTATCGGAATCTTTATCTTCCGGTATATCGGAAAGCATACGAGATTTGATAAAGTAATAATAGAAAGCGTCGTAATACCTGTCAACATAAATATGCGAATTTTTAGCGCCGTTAATCATAATAAGGAAATCTGCGCCCTTATTAAATGTAAGGTTATAATCTTTTGCAGTTTTATTGCCCTGATTTGCCAGCGTGTCAATAGGAATATAAATTGTATCGGTATTAAAATCGTAATCGCTCTTTTTAGTGTCTACCATTAAATAAAGATAGCGCTCATCGCTTTTAACATAAATATCGCCGTAGTCGTTAGAAACAACCGGAGTATCTCCGCTCCATTCCGTCACATCGCCGTCAACATAGCAAACACTCTCATTTTCACCCGGGTCAAAAGCCAAAAGACCGAAGCACTGCTCTGTAGTTTGAATATTAGACCAAAACGGTCGCCTGTCGGCAATATCAAACATAACATTGTTCCAAGTACGCTTGAACCATTCATCCTGCCAGGTAAATACAATACCGCCGGCATATTTTTGCTCATAAATTTTATCAAACAATTTGGAAATAATCTCGCCCTGCTTTGTTTCGTCAATTCTGCCCTGGTCATAATTCATAACGCTTTTGTGACCCAAACCACGAGATGTAGGCACACCGAATTCAGCAACGATAATAGGCATAGTGTGAGCAAGTTTTAAATCTTTGAGATAAGCGCTGTAAGTGTCAACATTGCCGTCTTCGTCATAATTTTTAAGGTAATCTTCCTGATAGTTAAGACTGTCGGGATAATAAGGATAAATATGGTATGACGCAAACATACCCGGTTTATACTTATTTCGCCACTTAACATTTTCAACATTAACGCTCGTTTTGTCCTCATCCTCGTGAGGCTCATTCGCGTGAGTGAGCGGGTCGGTAGTTATCCAGTTTGAAAAAGCAACTGTAGTTTGAAATTTGTAAGTTTCCGTTTCGTGCTTAATAACCTCGTCACCGACTTGGCACAAAAACGCTTCAAACGGAGTTGCCGCCTGAGTGTAAAGATATGTGCCGTCATAACTTGCTTTATCAGGGTGCTGAGTGTTGGTGTTAACAACAAGGTTAGGGTCCCACTCAATACCGAGTATCCATCCCGCAAACCAGTGCGAAACATCGGCAGTATATGTACCCGAAGCTTCACCGGCAGTTTCCTCAATAGTTGCATTGCCATGAATAACATCTACAAGAGTTACAGCATCCTCAATAAAGCCCTCAAGTATTTTACCGTTTTCGGCATAAACATCCGAAAGCCTTTCAATATCTTCCTCGTTTACCCAAACACCTTGGAAAAGGTAAAGCGGGTTATCAGCCTGCTTATTAAAATCTGCAAGCGCATTATAAAACTGAGGTCGCATAGTTGTATAAACTCGAATCGAATTGCAATTCATTTCACTTATATACTTAAACCACCTATAATATGTGTCATAAGAAATGGCGAGTTCGCCCGGAAAAATACCCGGTTCACCTGCACCTATGTTAACGCCTGTCCAAAAAATCTTTTTCCACTCGCCGTTTTCATACACTTCAAAATAATCGCCGGAAGTTTTGAAACGGGAGGATATACCGTCATCATCGGTATAAACCTCCTGAGAGGCGGAACTTTGGCTTTCTTTCTTTTCTTTACCGAAAAGGTTTGTTACGCCGTGAATACCGAAAGGCTGAAGCAAACCCGTTTGAGCCAAAATGACAAAAACAAGAAAAGTGGCAATTACGGGAATAATATATTTTTTCATTACTGCTCAAACTCCTTTCGCTCGATTTTGCCCCAAGTTTGGCGAAGCTTACGGTATTTAAGAATACCCTCAACTCTGAAAAGAGTAATAAGTTGCCTGTATCCGAAATTTTCCAAAATTGCATAAACGGAAATGAGAATGTACTGCTTTGCCGTCATTGCATTCTTTTTTGTATACTGCTCAAGAATAAGGCTGCCGATTGACAGCATAATACCAAGCAGCGTTGCCAAAAGAAAATAAATAACAAAGAAGAATATATTAAGCTCGCCCATTATTAGCGAAAACGGAATAATGAAATAACCAAGCACTTCTATCAGCGCACCCGAAAGCTCAAATATCCAAAAATACGGTACGGCAACCAAACCGACTGTTCCGTACTTTGGGTTGAACAAAAGATTTTTGTGCGAAATAAGAGTATCAAGAAGACCGATTTGCCATCTTCTTCTTTGACCCCTAATATCCTTTAATGACATCGGACCCTGGGTCCAACAAACCGCATCTTCGCAAAAAATGATTTTATACTTGCGCTTATGCTTTCTCATATAACTGTGAAGCCTTACTACAATTTCCATATCTTCGCCGATAGTATTCGTTTTGTAGCCGCCCACTTCAATAACAGCCTGCTTTTGAAAAACACCGAAAGCGCCGGAAACGATGAGCATCGAGTTTGAAAGACCCCAGCTAACCCTACCTGAAAGGAAAGAACGGTAATATTCAACTATTTGGAAACGCTCAATAACTCTTTTAGGCATAGAAAAACCTTTAAACTCACCGTCACGAATAACAGAGCCGTTGGCGATACGAACTATACCGCCCGCAACGATGGTATTTTTATCTTTGTTAAACTCAATGGAAAGTTTTAAAAGAGCGTCCTTTTCAAGACGGGAATCGGCATCAAGGCAAGCAAAAAGCGGATAGGAAGAAGCGTTAATTCCCGCATTAAGAGCGTCAGACTTACCTCCGTTTTCCTTATCAATATAAAGCAAATTAGGATAGTCAACATTGTAGTAAACTCCCCTAACCTCTTTTGTAGGAATTGAAACTTTTTGCGAACTTTCAATTTGATAAAGATTAAATGCTTCAACAATTTTTTCGTGCGTTTTATCGCTTGAACCGTCATTAACAACGATAATTTCAAAATTAGGATAGTCCATTTTTAAAAGCGATTTAATATTTTGAACTACATTTTCTTCCTCGTTATAAGCCGGAATAAGAAGCGAAATAGGAAGCAGATTATCGCTGTACATATATCTTTCATAGTCGTTTGAAAGAAGCGATTTTGAATCTTTTCGCACTTTTATGAAAGACATAATCATTTGAAGTATGTAAATAACACTCAAAAGGACAGTAAACGCCATACAGAAGTAGTTAAAAAAAGATATTACTGTTCTTATGTAACCCATTATATCCATCGGCATTTACTCCCTTATATCAATTTCTCTGTAAAGTGAATTTTTAACGGCGTCGGCGGCGTAACGGTCATAACCTTTCATAATCTCGTCGATATCTTTAATCTTAACCGACATATTGATAAGCGACGAAGCTGCAACCTGCCTTACCCACCATTCTTTATCCTTAGTGGCGGTTTTAACATTTTCAATAGCTTCAGTTGTTTGAAAATGCGACAAGCCTTTGATTGCCGAAATACGAACAACCCAGTTTTTATCTTTAGCTGCAACTATTAAATCGTGCTCATACTGAACATCACGAAGACCCGAAAGCGCTTTAACGCAGGCGATTTTCATATTATCATCCGTGCTCTTGGCTCCTGCAAGGTAAACATCGGCAAACTCGTTAAGTGCATAAGGTGAGGCGGCAGTAATAATTGTTGCTTTCATTTGCTCGTTGCAATTTTTAAGCACCAAGCTTACGAGCTCAACCAAATCACCAGTAAAATGCGATATAAGCTCAAACACAACCCTCGTTGAATACTTTTGGTCATTTTCTATGCTGACAATATATTTTACAAGACGGGAAGTATCACCGAATGTTGAAAGAGCCATTGCCGCATTATATGCAAGCGCGCGGTTTTTATCCTCGCTGAGTTTTCCTATATCGTTAATATAGTCAACTCCGTTAAAATCGGCAAGGCGCCTG
The DNA here is from genome assembly GCA_963657005.1 of bacterium. Classification (GTDB taxonomy): domain Bacteria; phylum Bacillota; class Clostridia; order Oscillospirales; family Acutalibacteraceae; genus Eubacterium_R. Next base: position 20,770 of record CAVKLC010000015.1, read on the forward strand.
CAAGCATAGCATCTGTCATGCGTTTTGCCTTTTCGCAAGATTTCGGCATACATTTGAATCGGCTTGAGCGAGCTGTCGATTTCGTCAAAAATTTCTGCTCTCGATGCATAAAATTGCCCGTCGTCTTTCTTCTTATACTCGTTTACCTTTTCATAAACCATATCGAGTATTTTATTATCGTCGCCTACAAGTTTTTTCAGCGATTTAAGTTCATTTTCCCTCGACGATACAGTTGGTGAATACATCAAAGCGTCAACTATTTTTGTACTCTTTTTTGACGCTAATGAATATTTTTTATTACTGTTTTCCTGCCGAACAGCAAGAATGTAAAGCCAAAGATATTCAAGCGCAAGTATTAAAAGACAGGCAAGTATGCCTATGATAGCAAAAAGTTCGTATGTCAAAATCTCACCACCTTTTATTTGGATGTGTAATATTTTTTGAGAGTTGAAAAACCGTCTTTTTCCCTGTATTCAAAAGTAACTTCCTCCCAAGTTGACCATTTGAAAGTCTTATAACCCGGGTCTTTCTTTGCCTCAGGGAACATATAAAGAAGGTCTTTCGTTGACTTATCGGCAATCATAAGTGATAGTAAAAAGCCGTTTGTTTGAGTAGTTTTAACCTGATTTGAAAGCTTGCCGTCGTTATTGATTACAAGTTTTTGCGACGGGTCGGTAACATTTAAAAGTGACCACGGAATACGGATATAAGTGGTTGTACCGGTGGTATAAAACTGATTGTCACCGCTTCTGAAACCGCCGTAATTAAGCTTTGTTACCAGATTATATTTACCCGAATAACTTTCCTTTGACGCATAGTTGCCTTTATTTTTATCATAAGAATTGATTACATAAAGACCTGCATCCTGCTTATTTTTAAACCTGATTACGAATTCCATACCGGAAAGCGAGGTAGGAGTATAATCTTTTGAATAGTAGTAGTCGCCGTCGTTTCGCTGATAAGTATCGATACCGATGAAAAATTCTTCCTTAGAATAATCGATTTCTTCAAGAAGCCTCAGATTGATATAAAGATAACTTTCGTTTGCCGAAACGGACATACCCTGCATTCTGTCATCGTCAAAGTATTCCAAATCAGAAGTCTGCGGGGTTGGCGATTCAACGGCAACAAGACCTGTTGTTTGCGAAGAATCGGCAACATCGTGCCACAAATAATTATTTGAAATAGGAACGGTAAACGGCTTCATTTTGCTTGAAACAGAGGACCAGTTATCGTTAAGGTCATCAATCACACCGCCGATACAATTTGCACTGTCGCACGCATTAAGTCCTGCGATAAGCGAATTTGTCTGCTCAGATTCACTTGCACCGCCGATATTTGTTGAAACGCTTATTCCGCTTACAAGCAAAGGCGCCGATGCAGCTTTTTTAACCTCGTCAAGATACTTTGCATAAGCGTCGCCGTAAGTTTTTCCGCCGTAATGCTTCCCATTTGAAGCAAAAGTTGACTGAGTAAGCGCTCCGTCGATGCAAAGGAAGAAATATTCTTTCATCTCATCATTTGCGCAAATCGAAGAAAGATTATATTTAACATCACTTTTTGCATACTTAAAGCCTTCAATACTGTTTGTATTAATTTTTATACCGACAGGAATTTTATAGCCGTATGTTTCAACATTTTTACTTTCCGCAATATCACAAAGCTTAGCCGTCAAACCCTCTACCGCACCGTTAGCGGTAAAATATTTGCCACCGAAATTGAATGCAACATTTGACTTTTGAATTGCTTTTTGATTGTTTTCGCTCAAATCAGGATCAATTATTACACCTGCAAGGTAAGAAGAAACATCATTAAAATATGCCGTTTGACTAAGCATATTTGTAGCTTTAACGCTGCCGTCACCGTGAACTGCGCCGATTGTAACGTCAATCTTTTCCTGCCATTTTGCAAGTCCCTCATCACTGAGATAGTTTTCGGCTTCTAAACCGTCAGGCTTGGTTATACACTGAATAAGATAAATTGTATTGTCCTTATTATCCTGATTGCTTTGATAAAGCGCGCGGTAAAATTCAGCCGGCATTAAGTCTTTTGCCCTGACGCAGTTTGCGCCCAAGTTCACAAGTTCCTCCATAAGCGACTGATAATAGGAATAATCTCTTGTGTACTTTTTTTCGCCCGGTTTATTTGCATTCAAACTAAGCGATTTTAGGTAAAGTTGTTGCCACTTTCCGTCAATTTTAACTTCAAGCTTGTCATTATTAATTTTTGAAACAGCTTCTTTATTTTTAGTCGTCTTTTCGTCACCGTTATGGCGAGAACCGTTTTCCTTTTCAACCTCTTTTAAAATCGATGTCATTAAAGGGTTATAGAAATTCCAATAAAAATAGCTGATATCGCCTTGATTGTCATAAGAAAGAAATTTGAAAAATTTGTCCGAGCCGAGGAATTTATAAAAATTCTTCTTGCTTACATAATCGTTAAAATCGCCTGCAAAATAATATGTGTTCGGCTTATTTTCAGTCTTTTTTCTTGTTATTGCAACAAACTGCGGTTTACTTGAAATATCTTTAAGCTTTTCCATACCTGTTGCATTAACATCGAATTCAAAAGTCGCGAGCATCTCGGTTGAACTGTTTGCTTCAATAAGTTCAAACCAGTTATAAAAGTTGCACTTTCTTGCGCCTTTAAATTCCTTTTTATATTTTTCGTTAATTGATATTTGAAGAAGATTTTTAGAATTAAAATCTGTCTTTTGCTCAAGAACGATTATTTTGCCCTCGTTTGAAACAAGCAAAATACCCGGACCGGAAAACTGCCATTCAACACCCGACTGCTGTTCATAAAGCGGCGGCGCCCAATCGGGAACATCGGTAAAATCTTGAAGTTCAAATATATATCTTCCTACCCAGCCCGTTTCGCTCATACCGAAAAGTGATTCAAGCTGAGATTTTACAGAAGCGCTCATATCGGAATTAAAAAGTTCCATTTCGCCCACAACAGTTGCATTATTTTCATAAGCATAAGACACAACGGACATATCATCACTGTTAAAACCGGAGCCTGATGCTTCTTCTTTATTATAGTAGCCGTAGGTATCGTTAATTGCGCCGTAAACATCGGAAATGTACATTAAATCGGGAACATAATCAAGAGAAGTAAGCGATTTTTCCTCACCCTTTGTGCCGTCCTCTTTCAATTGTTCGCCGAAATAATCTTTTTTATAATCGTAAGCCTTGCCGTCGTCTTTAACTATTTTCTTTTGGTTTAAAAGCCAAAAAAGCCCCTGATGCTTTCTGTAAGCAAGGTCTGCATCGACATCGTTATCCTCTGTTGAAACAAGTACGGTTTTATCAAGCACGCAAACATTAAGTTTTGTTTTGCCCTTTAGCTGCCAGCCGACAAAAAGTATAACTATAATAAGCAAAAGCACGAGTGGAATAAACCACCACCATTTTGCCTTTTTGGCTTTGCCGAGCTTTTTAACTTTCTTTTTTGCGGCTTCGTCATTTTTTTCTGTGTCAAAAGAATTTTCGTCATTTTCTTCTTTTGCAGGCGGTATATATGTATTGCTGTTTTTCAGCTCATCAAAAGAAGTGATTTCATTTTCTTCTTCAAGAAGCTGAGCATCATTTTCTTCTTCAAATGGCTGAACTTCACCATCTTCATTTTCTTCGTAAAAATCGAAATCTTCAAGCTCATCAAATTCATTGTCAAAGTTTTCATCTGCCATCAGTTGTCACCGCCCTTTCTAAGCTCACAAATAACGGGATAACATTCAAGAAAAGCATTCACAACATTTTCGTCAAATGCACTGCCGCTGTTTTCTTTTAAATATTCAATAGCTTTTTCATCCGTCCACGCAGTTTTATATGAACGGGAAGAAGTAAGTGCGTCAAAAACATCAGCAACGGAAACGATTCTTGCGGCAAGTGGAATTTCATCACCTTTAAGTTTATAGTAACCGGTACCGTCGATTTTTTCGTGGTGATAGTGCGCTATGTCACCCGCAAGTGAAGTAAAGTCACCTGGAATACACGAAAGAAGCTTATAACCGCACTCGGCGTGAAGCTTAATAATTTCCTTTTCTTCCTCCGTCAAATAGCCTTGCTTTGAAATAAGTTCACTCGGAATAACAACTTTGCCGATATCGTGAAGCATAGAAGCGTAGCCTATTTGCCTTACCTCGTCCTCGCTGAGACCAAGCTTTGCGCAAATGCAGAAAGTGATATTCGACACATTTTCAAGATGATTTTTAGCAACGCCGTTTTTAACTTCAACATTTTGAGAAAGTGAGGCAAACACGCCTGCTTCAAACTCCTCGTTTTGAATTTCATCAGCTGTTAAATTCATCACAACATCCAAGTCGGCACTGATTGTTTCAACCACATTTTCAATATTAAGCGAAAGCAAATCATCTGCGCCCCCAAAATGAATAATCGCATAAGGCTCATAATTTTTATCGATTATTACATCAAAATATGTATCGCCCCAAAGCACATGATGCGTACCGCCGTCATTTTTGTAATGCTCGCCGATAAGGTTAAAATTGCAAATTTCATCAAGATTATCACTGTAGATTTGATAATACTGACCGTCACTTGCAAGTATACAAGCACCGACAACAAGTTCATTTTCCGACTTAATGCAGTTTGTAATTATTTTCTTAAATTCCTCAGCACAAACGATAAGCTTATCCTCGTCGTTACCCTGAGCCAAAATATTTGACATCATACTGTCAAGAGAATTTACCCAGCCAAGGCTGTCTATAAACTGCTCTTTCTGCTTTTTGTTATGGTTATATTTTACAGACGATCGGTCATATTTAATCATAGTCATAACAATCGTATAAAGAAGCGCAACAAGAACATTAAATACTACATAATATTTAGTTTTGCCGAAAAACAGTTGAAGCTGCAAAATAAACTGAACGACTATAATATAGTTTGACAAAAACCAATCTGCGTTTGCACCTTTAATTCTTCTTCCTATCGCATTTACAAATGACGACTGAGCGGCAAAAAGAGCGCAGACAAGAAGAAATGAAGAAAGCGCCGGTGCTATCCTGAGTGCCAACGGCAGATTCGGAACTGCACAAAGAAGTATTGAAACACCGCTCAAAACAGCAAGCACCTTGCAAAGCTTCGACAAATTCTTAAAATTAGACAACGCACTGAACGAACTGTAATAAACAACAAAAAGGCTGAGCGCAAGCGAAATATTATAATAAATCGGCGCATTTAGATTATATGAATTTTGAAGATATTGCCATAAAACAATATTTACGCCGCTCAAAATATCAAAAAGAGCAACGCCGACAAGCCTTGAAAAATACTTATTTTTAACCGAAAGAATCAGCGAAGCCAAAAGCATAATTAAACCAACGCCGAAAACAGCGGCACCGGCAATAAATGACGGAGTCAGCTCACTTTGATTTGAAACCGACGGCACGGCTTTAACTTCAAAATTCAAAGAAAAAGGCACGCTCATATAAACTTCAACTTTTTGCGAACGATTGGTTTTTTCAAGTTCAATGCTGTTAAATGAATTTGCAACATATTTTTCTTCACCGTAGTGATTGTTGTACACTTCCTGAGAATTTACAACAACTTTAATCGGCGAATGATTAGTAACAATTTTCAAAATTGTTTTTTCATTTACTTTGTCAAAAGTATGGGTTAGATAGCAAATACCGGTATTACCTTTTTTAGAAATCGGCACAACATAGTTTGAATTAACAAGCTTAGTCGAATCAACTTGAGAATCAAAACTGTCAAGATAAGTATAGTCCCACGACTGAATATTTCTTACATCGTTTGATGGCAAAAATACATAATTTCCGGCATACTGAATAGCAAAGGAAAGCAAAACCATAGCCGCAGCCAAAACTGAAAACACAGCAAGATTAACCCTAACGCCTGAAAATATTCTTTTTATTTCAGTTTTAATTTTTTTGCTTATCCCTTTCATAATTTACCTCATTTTTTCAAATCTGAATACTTGTTAAGAAGGTTTTTAACCTGCGTGCTGTTATTAATCGTAGCGTCCGCGTCGTCACCTAAAAGTTCGTGAAATTCGTTTAACAAAACACCTATTTCGTTATATTTTGCTTCAAGTTCATTCATTATTTCAATCAGCCGATTATTAATATAGACTTCATTATTATAAGCTGATACAAGTTCTTCCTCGTTCATAAATTGCTCCTTAGTTTGAAGAAAGTTTTTTGATATATTCTTTTCCGTTTTTATCAATTTGAACTGTTAAGGTTGTAGTGCCTTTAACTTCACTCTTAGATTCGTCGTTATAGAAAGTTGAAGTTACTGTATATTCATTTTTGTTTACTTCCTCAGCCTTAGCGTCAAAGTAAATGTCCGAGCCGTAAAGAGGTTCCCACATTTCAAACTTTTTCTTGCCTTGGTTATAAAGGTCAGACTTTGTTACATCAACGCTAACCTTGCCAAACTCTTTTTGAATTTGGTCTTCAATCTGCTTCTTGGTAGCTTCCCTTACCTTTACACCGCTTCTCGGCATATCAACAAGATTGTCATAATAAAGTCTGCAAAAAGCATACTGCACGAGTGCGTTTGCCGATATTTGCGACGCATCGTCGAAAGAAGCAATAGCCAAAAGGAAGTAAAGCTCATAGCTTCTGTTTGCATAGTAGTCAATATCAACAGTGCCGTTACTTTGACTTGAACTTTCGCTTTCATTTTCATCAGTATCAACTACATAATTGTCGTTTGAAGCAGAAGTTGTTTTTTTTACATTCGGGTCTGCATTTGAGCAAGCGGTAAAAACACCCATACACATTACAAGCGTAAGCAAAAAGCAAAGAATTTTTTTCATAATAAAAAGCTCCTATTCATAAATATAATAATATAATTATATTTATTTTATTATATTATATTTAAAAGAAAAACACAATAGAAAAGACTGCAAGAAAATTAATTCCTGCAGTCTTTTCTTGAAATAAAAAAGTGAATTGAATAAACTAATTAGAAGCCCCACTTGTAAGTGTTGTATGAACGGTTTGGATGTTCATTATCTTTTTCGATAAATACGAAATCAGTCTTTTTGTACTTCATTGATACATAAGCGTCTGCTATAATTGTTGAACCGAGAGGAAGGTTAACAGAAAGACTTTCAAGAGGAGTATTAACTACATGAAGAATACCTGTCTGCTTGTTGTAGTCTGTGTTGAAATGGAACTTGTAAGCCATAAAGAAGTCGTTTACATCTGTTTCAAGGTGACAGTTTTCTGCGTCTTTGTTGATAATAATCGTCTTGCTTTCTTTATCGATTATATCCATACCTTTAACAGTGTATCTGTCGGTATTTTTGATTGCTTCTTTTCTGAGTTCAACAAAATCTTTCTTGTCTACTAACTTCATTGTATATACTACTGTACCTGCAATGCCGTAGCCATAGTCTGAATATGAATCTGAGTTCCAATCGTTTGAGCACATCTGGAATTTGTATTCCTTGCCTACTTCAACTTCAATTTTGTCATTTGTTTTGTAAACTTCACCGTCTTCAAAACGAACAGACATCTTTTTCGGAGTTACAATATAGATAGTTTTCTTTTTGCTTGCAGCATCTGTTGTTGGCTTAGTTGTTTCTTCTGGCTTAGTTGTTTCTTCCGGCTTTGTTGTAGTAGTTTCGTCGGTTGCCGGTTTCTTGCTCCAAGTTGCATACAATGTCAAAATATTGATGCCCTTAGGGAAACCAAGATCTTTGATAACAATTTCATCACCAGGGTTGTAAGAAACGCCTGAACCGTCAGCCTTTGTGTTCCAACCTGTGAAAATATAGCCGTCTTTTGTAAAAGCGTTTTCAGCTACTTTTGCTGTATCTTTTTCAAAATAGTGAGTCGGGTCTGTTGTTGAACCGTTTGCACCGTTACCGTCATAAATAAAGGTGTAGAAAGGAATTATAACACCGTCAACGTGCCAGCCGTCACCCTCGTGCTTTGTTACATACCAAACAATTGACTGACCGTCGTCAAGCTTAACTTCAGGAGCTTCAACAACATTTGAAACACCTTCTTCGCTGTATTCGCCGGTATAACCGTCTGAAATTGTGATTGTACCTTTACCTGCTCTTGAATAGTTTGCGGTAGGCTGACTGCCTGTACCTGTAGGAACAGCTAAGCCCTCATTCAAAATATAGTAATCTGCCTCAACTGTTTTTTCGCCGGCAAGTGCAGTGAATGGGAAGCAAGAAATAAGCATAATCATTGCAAGAACCGCTGAAAGAACTTTAATCTTTTTCATAATTCTATCTCCTTTACATTCAATTATCATTTAATCAAAACAAAAATAAAAAAGACCACAAATTGAAAACTGACAATTTGCGGTCTGACTACCATAGTAAATACCTTAGGTTCATAACTTTGCGTCCCACCGTTTCCGATGGTTTGCCGAATATCAACTTTAGTACTCCTCAAGTACGCAATAATTATAGCAACATTTTCCTCGTTTGTCAAGGAATATTTATATAATTTTGCGGTTAATCTATGCTCGCTATAGCGTTTACAGTCATTAAATATGCACTTTCAAGATGATTTAACATATCATCGGTAACATCGTTTTTGCTATCACGAAGTGCGTCGGTAACAACTACGCAAATATTTGAAAGAGTGTCAAAACCGAGGTTCAAACTAAGACCTTTAAGGGTGTGAATATTCCTAAAAGCGTCCTCAAACTTACCCGCATTATAATCTATAATAAAGTTTTCATAGCTTTTATCACCGACAAAAATGCCAAGAAATTTTTTAACCATATTTTCATTCATAAGCCTTGAAACGGTGTCTTCATAATTTCCGCCCACAACTTCATAAAATTCTTTTAAATTCATTATTACTCTCCCGTTTCAGAAACAATATGTTTCTTATTATTTTTACCCTGATACATAAGTTTATCAGCTTCAACAATGGCTTTTTCAACATCGTCAATACCGTAAACACCGCCAACCGTAAGAGAAAGATTCATATCCGGTCGTGAGTCAACTCTTGTTTTTTTAACAACATCAACAATATTTCTAAGCGTGTTTTCAAACTCGCCGCACGACATTTTAGTTGCCAGCAAAACAAGTTCGTCGCCACCGTAACGAATAAGTTTGTCGTCGGGGTTTAAAACTGAACTTATAGCGTCAACTATCCGCTTTATTGCCAAATCGCCGATTGTGTGACCGTATTCGTCATTAATATGTTTGAAATGGTCGATATCCATCATAACAATACCGCTGACATCTTTCATATTTTTTGCAACTTCTTCATAATATCTGCGGTTAAATGCGCCCGTAAGCGGGTCACGAAACAGTCGCCTGTTATAGCTTTGAACATATTCAATAAAATCGCTTTTGCCGTATGCGTCAAGAAGCATATCCTCACGGCTTTTATATACCATTTCAACAACTCTCGGCTTACCGTTAATTTTTATATATTTTGAAAATACCTGATATGCATTGTCGCCGACAAACTCAAGTTTTGACTGAACACACTTGTCTGTAAACGCTTTGTAAGAAATACAGTTTTGACACCGCTTGTTTTTGCCCCAAAATTCGTAACATTTAAGAGAATTATCTTTTTCGCTGTTTGACACAGCTTCATTCAATTCGTCATTGTCTATGACTTCTGTTTTTTCAGGGTCAACAAGACGAACGACATCGAAAACCTTGCTCACTTCTTTAACAAAATTGTCATAGTCATCGTAATTACAATCGTCGGTAATTGAAAGCGTGGAATCGTCAAATTCGTTATTTGGTATAATTCTGCCGACGCAACCGGTGAATTTAGGTTCTTTGTCATCACTCCAAAGACTCATTATTCTTACATCGCAAACATACTTTTTGCCGCCGTTTGAAAGGTGAAGCTTTGACTGAGCAAATGCATTTTCAGGCGTGGTTGAAGCGGTAAGTTTCTCTATCTTTTTAAGATTACTTTTGCCTATTAAGTTTGCGCCGTTAATTTCATTTACAATGAGGGATTCGCAACCCAAAAAACCAGCCGCATAACTCGACAATGAAACCGTCTTGTTTTCATTATTATATTCAAATTGAAGTTCTTTAATGCCGTCGATAAAGAATTTTCGCTTTAACTTAGCCTGTTTAACAAGAAAAAGCTCTTTATCATCCGACTGATTAAGCTTTTCACTTAACTTTTTACGAGTGAATTTTATAACAACATTTTCCTTGCTCAACTTGACAAAATCGCCGTGAATTGCACAGTAAATATAATCCTCACATTCAACAAGGCAACGAATAAGAAGCGGGTTAAATGAGCCGCATTCACCGTCGCAAATCATTTTTATTGCTGTCTTGTGTGAAAATGCTTTTTTGTAGCAACGCTCACTTGTAAGCGCATCATACACATCCGCCATGGCAACAACCTGAGCACTGATAGGTATTTCGTCGCCTTTAAGCCCGTCCGGATACCCTTTGCCGTCCCATCTTTCATGGTGCCAACGACATATTTGATAAGAATAGTAAATAATAGAATTTTCACCCTCGCTGTTATATGCCGTAAGATTTTCTATCATAGAAGCACCGAGAGCACTGTGAGTTTTAACAATTTCAAACTCTTCATCAGTCAGCTTTCCCGGTTTATTAAGTATTTTTTCATCAATGGAAATTTTACCTATATCGTGAAGCGACGAAGCGTTGGAAATAAGCATTATATCGTTTTCAGTCAGTTTATATTTATTTGTAATTTCCTGCAAATGAGAAAGAAGCACATAAGTTAAAAACTGAACATGGTGAACATGGAGGTTGCTCTCCCCGTTTCTAAACTCAACAATATGACCCAAAATATCAATCATTTTGCTTGAATAGCTCACGTATTCGCATATCTGTTTTTCAACAATATTTATAAGCTTTTTTTGCTTTTGGTAAAGCATAAGAATATTTGCAATACGCTTGCGAATAACGCTTGCGTCATACGGTCTTTTAATAAATCCGACAGCGCCCAGCTCGTAAGCCATTTCCGTAAACCTTCTGTCGCCCTCAGTCGAAACAACAATAACCGGAAGATATTCAAGCCAGCCATTTTCCTTAATCACTTCAAGCGTGTCAAAACCGTCCATAATCGGCATAATGAGCTCAAGAAGGACAAGGTCTATTAAATTTTGATATTCTTTTATTTTTGCGATAGCTTCCCTGCCGTTTGACGCTTCAACATAATCGTATTGCTCCCCCAAAAGCTCTTTGAGCATCATTCTGTTGGCGAGTGCGTCATCAACAATGAGTATCTTAGGTTTAACATTATTGTCGGTTAAAGTAATATTCATTTCAGCCATAAATATATAACTGCCTCCGTAATAAAAGCAAATTTGAGAGTTTGCAGACTATTGCGTTTGTTACTATATCACATTTTATATAAATAATCAATAAATATTATATAATAGTAATTATTATGACATATTTTGACTGTTTTTTGCACAGACAATATTAATGAAATACTCGGCATGGGCAAACAGTGTGAATCGAAAACAGTTTTCCTTTCCAATATGAGCCACGACATAAGAACTCCTATGAACGGTATACTCGGTATGCTTGCCCTTGCAAAAGCGCAAATCGATGAAAATTCGCAGGCAATGACATACATCAACAAGGCTGAGGACCTGTCGCAATTTGTCTTTTTTATAAACTTATGTATTACAATACCATAAATAATGTTCCTGCCGTGATAAGAATTGAACCTACAAGAGATTTAACATTAAATTCCTCATGCAGGAAAACAAATGCAAGAACTAAAGTGAACACTATGCTGAGCTTATCGATAGGCACTACCTTTGAAACATCGCCCATTTGAATTGCCTTATAATAGCAAAGCCACGATGCACCGGTAGCAAGACCCGAAAGGATAAGGAATATCCAACTCTTTTTGCTGATACTTGTTATGCCGGACTGCGTGTTTGTAATAAACACCATAAGCCACGACATACCCACAACAGCCACGGTCCTTATTGCCGTTGCCAAAGTTGAATCAACATCTTCAATTCCGATTTTGGCAAGAATTGAAGTAAGTGCCGCAAAAACAGCTGAAAGCAGTGCAAATAACCACCACATACATATCACCTCTAACTCATATTTTATACCTTTTATAATATAATGTAAATCGCAAAATTAAACTAAATTTAAACTGATTCCGATTTTTTTAATATTAGATTTATTTTTGCTTTATAGTCGATTTATTCTCCTCTCCTATTATGAAATCAAACAGGAAAGGAGTGTTAATTATGCCTGTATTTTTTACAAAAGAGTTAAAGAATGAAAACGAGAAATATATCGACCTTGACGGTGCCGGTATAATTTACCCTTATGTTGCAAATAAAAATTGGAACAGCGTTTACCGTGTTGAAGCGAAACTTAAAATTAATATTGACTTTTTGGCACTTGAGAATGCTGTTAAAAAAATGAAAGAAAAATACCCTTATTTCTTCTCACGAGTTTCAAAGCACGGCAAAAAATATGTACTTAAGCCTGCCTACAGCAGTAATATTATCTATAAAAACGCACCGATGTGCAAGCCGTTTGACTTGAAGGGCAAAGAAACATTATTAAGAGTTGTCTACACCCAAAACACAATAGGTATTGAACTTTTCCACGGCATTACGGACGGTCACGGCGCAAGCATATTTTTAAGTGAACTTTTAAAAGAATACTGCAATATTATTTTCTCTAAATACAGTTACGATTACCCTATTATAAATAAGATTAAAACGAACGAGCATTTGCTTAAAACAGATGATATTTACAATCATATCTACAACCTCGGCGGAAAAGAAGTTTCAAGATTTTTAAGTGCTTCTTATCAATTTGACACAAGCGATACCACAAAGCTTCTTACAAAAAGCATTAATATGTCGTCGTATGCATTAAAAGACGCCGCTCACAAATACGGTGTCAGCGTATCAATGTACCTTTGCGCAGTTCAAATTTATACAATATTCAAATGTGAAAAAGTAAAAGACAAAGTTATTCGCATATCAATTCCCGTTGATATCAGAAAATATTTTGAATTTGAATCAATAAGAAACGCTTCGCTTTATTTTCTTGTTGAAATTAAGCCGAGTAATATTACAGATTTTAAATCTATAGTAAACACGGTTAAAGAGCAATTCAATAAAAATCTTACGAAAGAAAATATGCAAAACCTCGCCTTTTCTAATGTAAAATGCGCAAAAATGAAAGCATATAATATATTGCCGATAAAGCTCAAAAAGTTTGCGTTAAACATCGGCTACACAACTTTCGGCGAAAATCAGTTTACTTCAACGCTTACAAATTTGGGCTTGGCAAAACTTGATGAAAGCGTTAAAAACATCGTTTCAAGCGTTTACTATATTCTCGGCGAAGAAAAAACAAAACCGCTTAATTTGTCCGTTTCAACTTATGAAAACGAAACAAAAATCGTAGTTTCCTCAACAATAGACAGCACAAAATTCATCCACACAATGTGCGAAATTTTGCTTTGCGATAATATTGAATGCAGTGTTGAAAATCTTGGTAAGTCGATCAAAATAGCTGAGATTTTTAATGCCGCTTCATAAAACAGACGAATATCATTCCGTAATATTTTCATTTGCAAAACAACTAACAGAATATATAGCAAGCGGGCGATTAATAATCGCCCCTACGAAATTCGTATCATTTCAAAGTGTCTTAATCAGAAAAACTGTAGGTGCGGATATTATTCGCCAACCATCCATCAGTCAACGAGTTGACAGTTCCCTGTGGCAAAAAGAGCCGAAAATTCTAAAACAAATATCAATACCGTGATACAAGTCACGCACCTTGTAAAGGGGATTATTAAGGGGACTTGATGCGTCTAAGCATCACTCCCCTTGATTTGTTTTCTTGGCGCTCGTCAAAAAGAAATTTCGTGCTTGAGTAAATTTTCTTATAAGCAATTATTCTTTGAAAATTTATAATAAACACTTTATTCCTTTATCCTCTTTCCCAAAAAGCTTATGCTTTTCGTGGGCCCGCAATTTGCAACCAAAAGAATGGTTGTGAGTATATACGAAAAAATATCTTAATATAAAAAAAGGTCATCAAGTATGCCAAGCTACACACCATTCAAAAACTACATATGACATATAAAAAAAGGCGGCTTGAAAGCCGCCTTGATTAATTTATATTGAATGTCTGTTTTTGACTTTAAGTCTTTCCATAGCACGGGAAAGGTTTGCCTGAGAATGATAATATTCCATAATGGAATGTTTCTGGCGAAGTTCCTCCTCCGCTCTCTGCTTAGCTTCATTTGCACGGCGCTCATTGATTTCCTCCGGAAGTTCTGCCGAAATGCACACAAGCATAGCTTCATTATTGAGAAATTCAAGAAAACCGCTGCCTACAAATGCGTTAATAGTTTTACCGTCGGCTGTAACAATTTTCATTTCACCGAAATCGATAGGATAAACGCAATTTTCGTGGTGGGCAAGAAAAGCTTCGCTGCCGCTGTGAAGCCTTGGAATAGTAAGACTTTGAGCCTGACCGTCATAAAAGACTTTGTTAGATGCAATTATTTTAAGTTGAAAAGTATTCATAAAATCACCTTATTTTTCAAGCTTTTTTGCATTTTCCAAAACATCTTCAATAGTACCTGTATTGAAGAATGCCTGCTCAGGAACATCATCAACTTCACCGTCGATGATAGCCTTGAAGCCCTTAACTGCATCCTTAACAGCAACATATTTACCCGGCTGACCTGTAAATGCCTCAGCAACATGGAACGGCTGTGACAAGAACTTTTCAATCTTTCTTGCACGGTAAACAGTTGTTTTATCTTCGTCGGAAAGTTCTTCCATACCGAGGATAGCGATAATATCCTGAAGTTCCTTATACTTTTGAAGATATTCCTGAACCTTACGGGCAACCTGATAATGTTCTTCGCCAACTACATCCGGCTCAAGGATACGAGAGTTAGACTCAAGCGGATCAACTGCAGGATAAATACCTTTTTCAACAATCTTTCTTGAAAGAACGGTTGTTGCGTCAAGGTGAGCGAATGTTGTTGCAGGAGCAGGGTCGGTAAGGTCATCGGCAGGAACATAAACAGCCTGAACAGATGTGATAGAACCGTTCTTTGTTGAAGCGATACGCTCCTGAAGTTCACCTACATCGGTTGCAAGGGTTGGCTGATAACCAACGGCTGAAGGCATTCTGCCGAGAAGTGACGAAACCTCGGAACCTGCCTGAACGAAACGGAAGATATTATCAATAAAGAGAAGCACATCCTGATGCTCAACATCTCTGAAATATTCTGCCATTGTAAGTCCTGTTTCGGCAACACGCATACGAGCTCCAGGCGGTTCGTTCATCTGACCGAAAACAAGTGCAGTCTTATTAAGAACACCGCTTTCGCCCATTTCTTTCCATAAATCGTTACCCTCACGGCTTCTTTCACCTACACCGGTGAAGATTGAGTAACCGCCGTGCTGAGTAGCAACATTAGTAATAAGCTCCTGAATAAGTACGGTTTTACCAACGCCGGCACCACCGAACAAACCGATTTTACCGCCCTTTGGATAAGGAGTTAAAAGGTCGATAACCTTAATACCTGTTTCCAAAATTTCTACATTTGCACTTTGTTCTTCAAATGTAGGCGGCTTACGGTGAATAGCCCAGTGTTCCTCGTTGTCAAGGTTGTCAAGTCCGTCGATGGTTTCACCTACAACATTGAAAAGTCTGCCAAGGGTTTTGTCACCAACAGGAACTTTGATAGCGTCGCCGGTGTTGATAACTTCCATATCCTTGCAAAGACCTTCACTTGCCGCAAGCATAATGCAGCGAACACAGTTGCCGCCGATATGCTGGCTAACCTCCATAACAAGCTTCTTACCGTCTAATTCTACTTCAAGAGCGTCCTTAATTTTAGGCAATTCATCTTCAAACTCAACATCGATTACAGGTCCCATAACCTGAACAATTTTACCGTTTTTCATACAAGGACACCTCCTAATCTTCTTTCATTTTTTGTGCCTTGGCACCTGCGATAACCTCAGTAATTTCCTGAGTAATTGCAGCCTGCCTTGCACGGTTATATTCTATACCTAAGCTTTTGAGCATATCTTTTGCCGCGTCGGTTGCGGTTTGCATAGCCATCATACGGGCATTGTGCTCAGAACAATAAGACTCAACAAGAGCACCGTATACGAAACCTGAAATATAGTTTGGCACAATATGGTCAAACACGGCATTTATGTTTGGCTCAAACGAAGCCGTTTCATATGCGTTATGCTCATCCATTGTTTCAAACTCAACCTTTTTTAATGGCAAAAGCTGCTTAATTTCAGCGTCAAAGGTAACAGAATTAACCATTCGTGTATAAACGACATAAACTTCATCAAGCTTCTTTTCCCTAAAAAGCTCAACTACCTTATCACTGATAACTCTCGCTCTGTTAACATTAGGGTTTTGAGCTGTGTATTTGAAATCTATATCGATTGGAATATTCTTTTTTTCAAAATATTTACGACCTACCTGACCGACAACAAAAAGCATATTTTGGTTATCGGAAAGAGCCTCTTTCTCGGCAATCTTGATTACATTGTGGTTATACGCACCTGCCATACCTTTATCGGCGGTAACTACGATATAACCCTGCTTTCTCTCTTTCTTAGGAACATTTGCTCTTTCGTCAAAGTAAATGTTACCCGTTTCAGGTGAAAGCTCAAGAATTTTTGCAAGAGAATCTTGAATTGTGTAGAAATAAGGCTCTGTATTTTTAAGGTCCCTTCTCGCCTTTTGAAGCTTTGAGGACGAAATCATATACATTGCGTTTGTGATTTTCATGGTGTCCTTAATTGACTTCATTCTGGCTTGAATTTCACGAGCATTAGCCATTATTAACCCTCTTGATAACTCTTTTTAAATTCGTCGATTGCATCCAAAATCTGCTCTCTTGTACCGTCTTCAAGCACTTTTTCCTGCTCGATTGTGTTTACAAGCTGAGATTGATTTTCGTGCATATATTCAAGCATTGCATTTTGGAATTTCTTAACTTCTTCAGTCGGGATATCCATAAACTTCTTACCTGTTGCACCAACAAGCGAGAATACCATATCACTGAGTGAAAGCGGATGACCGAGAGGCTGTTTAAGAAGCTCCATAAGTCCCTTACCGTAAGTAAGACCTGCTTTGGTTTCTTCATCAAGGTCTGACGAGAACTGGGTGAAAACTTCCATTTCACGGTACTGAGCAAGGTCGATTCTAAGCGAACCTGCTGCTTTTTTCATAGCCTTTGTTTGAGCTGCACCGCCAACACGAGATACCGAAAGACCGACATTAACAGCCGGACGCATACCGCTGAAGAACAAGTCACTTTCAAGGAAAATCTGACCGTCTGTGATAGAAATAACATTGGTAGGAATGTATGCAGATACATCGCCTGCCTGAGTTTCGATAATAGGAAGTGCGGTGATTGAACCGCCGCCGAGTTCATCGGTAAGACGGCTTGAACGCTCAAGAAGTCTTGAATGAAGATAGAATACATCACCGGGATAAGCTTCACGACCCGGACTTCTTTCAAGAAGAAGCGAAAGAGCACGGTAAGCTACTGCGTGCTTACTCAAATCATCATATACAATAAGGCAATCTTTGCCCTGATACATAAAATATTCGGCAATAGCTGTTGCGGCATACGGTGAAATATACTGAAGTGAAGCAGGTTCGCTTGCAGTTGAACAAACTACGATTGTGTAGTCCATAGCGCCTGCTTTTTCAAGTGTATTAACAAGCTTAGCAACACTTGATGCCTTTTGACCTATTGCATTGTAGATACAAATAACATCCTTACCCTTTTGGTTAAGAATAGTATCAAGAGCAATAGAAGTTTTACCTGTCTGTCTGTCACCGATGATAAGTTCACGCTGACCGCGACCGATTGGGAACATTGAGTCTATTGAAAGAATACCGGTTGCAAGCGGAGTATCAACACTCTGACGGTCAACGATTGACGGAGCAGGCTGCTCAACCGGACGGTAGCCGTCCGCCTTAATTTCACCTTTACCGTCGATAGGCTCGCCGAGTGAATTTACAATTCTGCCGATAAAGCCTTCGCCTACAGGAACACCTGCTTTTTTATGTGTTCTCTTAACCTTTGTACCCTGTTCAACACCCGAATCGGAGTCGAAAAGAATAACACCGATTTGATGCCTTTTAATATCCTGAACCATACCTTTTACGCCGTTCTCAAATACAACGATTTCGCCGTACATAGCGTGGTCAAGACCGTGGATAGTAGCAATACCGTCACCTACTCTGATTACGGTACCGATTTCTTCACTGTTTGTGTGAAGTTCGTATTCGCTGATATCCTTTTGCAAAACAGCAAGAACATTTTCTGTATTAACAGCATTGCTTCTTGCCGAGTCCATAACTTTTTGCTTGATACCGTCAAGTTTTCTTTTAAGGCTCATATCAAACTGCTTATCACCGAGTGTAACGATAAAACCGCCGATAAGACTGTCATCCTTAACAACTTTGATTACGGCATCATCCGTATGTGCCTGCTTACAAACAAATTCTTTGATACCCTTTAACTGTTCGTCATCAGGTTCTGTTACGCAGGTAATTGTTGCCTCAGCAACATTGTTTTGCTTGTTGAGAGCTGAAATATATGCCTCAACTATTTCGCCTAAACTGTCAATCTTGCCGTTTGACGCAAGCTCGCCGATAAAATCTTTAACAGACGGAGCAAAAAGGTCTGCGGCAACATTCTTCTTTTCCCCAAGATTAACATTAGGGTCATTGAATATATCCCTAAGTTCATCGTTAGATTTGATAGTGTTTAAGGCTTCTTCCAAGCTTGACACACTTGCGTGAGCAGAAAACAGTGCGTCAAGATATTTTTCAATATTTTGAATCATTATTTATCACTGCTTTCATTTAAAAATTCGTCATAGAGCATTTTGTTTGTTTCGTCTGAAACTTCTTTGCCGACAACTTTAGTAGCTGCCTGCATTGCAAGCTCTGCGATTTCCTGCTTAACTGCAAGTCTTGCCTTTTCGCTTTCAAGGTCTGACGCCTTTTTAGCGTCGGCTTTAATCTTTGCCGCGTCGGTGTTAGCCCTTGCAACAATCTTGTCATACTCGCCCTTGGCATTGTTTCTTGCTTCGGTAAGTATTGCTTTCTTTTCATCTTCTACGCCTGAGAGCTGTGACTGATACTCAGCCTGTAACTCGTCGGCTTTCTTTTCTTTTTCTTCAGCTGCCTTGAACTGACCTTCAATCAATTCTTTACGCTTATCAAGTGTTTTCTTAATAGGTTTAAATAAAAACAGTTTCATAAGCACAAAAAAGATAATCAAGTTTATCAAGGTCCAAAGAATGTTTATGTCAAATTTTAACATTATAATTATGGTCCTTTCTCATCAAACTGTTTTGATTAAAGACTGTTTTATTTAACCAAGAAAATAATCATAATACAAGCTACAAGTCCGTAAATAGCTGTTGCTTCCGAAAGAGCAGCACCAAGGATAAGAGTTGTACGAATCTGACCGGCCATTTCCGGCTGACGAGCGATAGCCTCAACGGCTTTACCTGTAGCGATACCGATACCAATACCTGCACCGAGTGCACAAATAAGAGCAATACCTGCACCGATTGCAATAACTGAACCTGTCATAATAATAATCTCCTTATTACTTTAAATAATATAATTAAGCGGCATTAGCCTGCTTTTTGTTCTTTTTACTTGCTTTTTTAATTTTCTTTTTCTGTTTGTCGGTTGTTTCCTCCGACTCCTCAACAGCTTCCTGTAAATAAAGACCTGTTAAGAATACGAAAATGTATGCCTGAAGTAAACCGTCGAATATATCGAAATAAAGACTGAATACTGTAGGTAAGAAAAACGGAACACAAGCCTTAATAAGCTCCATAATAATGAACGAACCGATTACATTACCAAAAAGACGCATACAAAGTGAAAGAGGTTTGGTAATAACTTCCATTAAATTAATAGGAGTAATTATCCAAATCGGTTTAGTAAATTCCTTCAGACGCCCTGCAAATCCTTTGTTTTTAAATGCCGTAAATTCTACAAGCACTATACTTATGATAGCAAGACACGCAGTTACCTGCATACTCTTTGTCGGTGGCTTAAATCCAAACAACCCTATAATGTTTGAAACACCGATGAAAAGAGCCACGCTCATAAGCCAAGGAATAAACTGTTCTACCTTTTTTCCCATTATGCCTTTGAAAAATTCTTCTGCTTTTTCATAAGCAAGCTCGAGCAATGCCTGACGCTTTGAAATTTCTCCTGTTACTTTGAGATTTCGGGTTAAGATAATCGCAAGAACTGTCATTACCGCAATGATTATCCAGCTTACCACTGTTGCCTCATCGAAGCCTAGCTTAAAATTACCAATCTTAAAACTGAACACTTCTTTCAGTTCGAGCTGGTCGGTAAGTTCTTTTTGAAGATCTACACTCATTAATATAGTATCAAACGTTGCAGTCACCCCCTTGTTTGTACTGTCGTGATTATACTACAATAAAATTTGAAATTCAAGCCTTTTTCTACAAAATTATACAAAATGTTTTTATTGTAATTACTAATTGTAATAATTGACAAATTAAACAAAAATAGTACAAACTATTTGTGCAAAAAAGCTATATCAAATGTCTTGCAGCAATCACATAAACATATGTTATGCTTACAGTTGCTAATATATCAACCAATTATGAACAAATTAAGAACAAGACGAATAAATGGCAAAATGCCACAAAATTGAACATTCTGTTTAAATTTTTTGTTAAAAAATGGTGTTTACATATTCGGCATTTTATTATATAATATATTCTCAAATAATTTAAAACTATATTATATGTACGCATTATGCGATAAGGAGTTAAAAATATGGCAAACGACCAAAAAAAGATGGTTGATTCCATCACCTCTATGGACGAAGATTTCGCCAAGTGGTACACAGATGTCTGCAAAAAGGCGGAACTCGTTTCCTACACAAGCGTTAAAGGTTGTATGGTTATAAGACCTTACGGCTACGCCATTTGGGAAAATATACAAAGAATTCTTGACGGTATGTTTAAAGAACTCGGTCACGAGAATGTTAATATGCCTATGTTCATCCCTGAAAGTTTGCTTCAAAAGGAAGCAGACCATGTTGAGGGCTTTGCGCCTGAATGTGCGTGGGTAACTTACGGCGGCAACGAGAAGCTTGAAGAAAGGCTTTGCGTAAGACCTACATCGGAAACACTTTTTTGCGAGCATTTCCGTGATATCGTTCATTCTTACAGAGATTTGCCTAAGCTTTACAATCAGTGGGTATCCGTTGTAAGATGGGAAAAAACTACAAGACCTTTTCTTCGTTCAAGGGAGTTCTTATGGCAGGAAGGTCATACTCTCCACGAAACAGCCGAAGGGGCTATTGAAGAAACCGAAAGAATGTTGAATGTATATACAAAATTCTGCCAGGAAGACCTTGCTATGCCGGTTATTCAGGGTATGAAAACTGACAGTGACAAGTTTGCAGGCGCTGAGCGTACATATTGTATTGAAGCGCTTATGCACGACGGTAAAGCACTTCAGGCAGGCACAAGCCACTATTTCGGCGACGGCTTTGCAAAAGCTTTTGACATTCAATTTTCTAATAAAGAAAATAAGCTTGCATACCCTCACCAAACTTCTTGGGGTATGACAACAAGAATGATAGGCGCTATCATTATGACCCACGGTGACAACAACGGTCTTGTTTTGCCGCCTGCAGTTGCTCCTATTCAGGTTATCGTTGTTCCTATTGCTCAGCATAAAGATGGCGTACTTGACAGAGCAAATGCACTTTGCGACCAGCTTAAAAAAGTTTGCCGTTGCAAGATTGACGACAGCGAAAACTCACCGGGTTGGAAATTTGCCGAATATGAAATGAAGGGTGTTCCTGTCAGGGTTGAAATCGGTCCGAGAGATATTGAAAACAACCAGTGCGTTATCGTTACAAGACATAACAGGGAAAAGACAGTTGTTTCTCTTGACGAGATTGAAACAGTTATCCCTCAGAAGCTTAAAGAAGTTCGTGACGGACTTTACAAAAATGCTCTTGAAAACAGAGAGAGAAGAACATACAAGTGCACAACTATGGACGAAATCACAAAGGCGCTTGAAGAAAACGGCGACGGTTTTGTTAAGGCTATGTGGTGCGGAAGCGAAGAATGTGAAGACAAGGTTAAGGAAGTTACAGGCGTCGGCTCCCGTTGTATTCCGTTTGAGCAGGAGCAACTCAGCGATGTTTGCGTTTGTTGCGGCAAGCCTGCTAAGAAAATGCTCTTCTGGGGCAAAGCATACTAATAACAGTATAAGCTGTTAAATATATTATAATACTATCGGAGGAAACTAAAATGGCAGTATTGGTTACAGGCGGTCTTGGTTACATCGGTTCACACACTTGCGTTGAACTTATGAATGCTGGTCAGGAAGTTGTAGTTGTTGACAATCTTTACAACTGCAAAAAAAGTTCTTATGACAGAATTAAAGCTTTAGTAGGCAAAGACTTTAAGTTTTATGAATGTGACATAAGAGATGCCAAGGGTTTAAACAAAGTATTTGAAAGCGAAAACATTACTTCCGTTATTCATTTTGCAGGCTTAAAGGCTGTAGGCGAAAGCGTACATAAGCCACTTGAATATTTTGACAACAATGTTACAGGCACACTCGTACTTCTTGATGTTATGAGAAAGCACGGTTGCAAAAAAATCGTATTTTCATCATCTGCTACAGTATACGGTATGAACAATGTTTCACCGCTTACCGAGGATATGGAAGTCGGCGGAGTTACAAACCCATACGGCAGAACTAAGTTTATGATTGAGTGCATACTCAAGGACCTTTATGTTTCAGACAACAGCTGGTCAATCTGTCTTCTCCGTTACTTTAACCCTATCGGCGCTCACAAGAGCGGTACAATGGGCGAAGACCCTAACGGTATTCCAAATAACCTTATGCCATACATCACTCAGGTTGCTATCGGCAAGCTTGACCACCTTAATGTTTTCGGCGGCGATTATGACACTCCTGACGGTACAGGCGTTCGTGATTACATTCATGTTGTTGACCTTGCGCTCGGTCATATCAAAGCTGTTGACAAGGTTGAGGGCGAAGAAGGTTTGTTTATCTACAATCTTGGAACAGGCGTAGGTTGCTCTGTTCTTGATGTTGTTAAAGCTTTTGAAAAAGCTTCAGGCAAGGAAATTCCTTATGTTATCGGTCCTCGTCGTGACGGCGATATCGCTACTTGCTACTCAGACCCAAGCAAGGCATTAAAGGAACTCGGCTGGAAAGCTGAAAGAGGCATTGACGAAATGTGCGAGGATAGCTGGAGATGGCAAAGCAAAAACCCAAACGGCTACCCTGACTGATATTATATATAATATGTATAAAGGACAACGAAGCTGAACAAGTCCGTAAAAAATGGACAATAGAAAAAAGGGACCTCCTATGGTAGAA